>JAISEX010000005.1 GCA_031263875.1 Eubacteriales Family XIII. Incertae Sedis bacterium
GACTTTGCCGGCACCTCCTACAACAACGCCACCAACAAATCCAGCAACGCCGAGCTAAACGCCACCAACACCACCAACTACAACAACATCGAAGTCACCCACAACAACGACAAAAACGGTTACGCCGCCTTCAACTTCAACCTCGGCGTCACCGGCGTGGTTGATAACAACACCGATGCGACTAAGGGGACCGGCCAGAACGCCGCCAGTGGGACTAAGACGGTTCAGGGGGCGGCGGGTAATAGTGGGACTGCTGGCGCTAATTACACCTCCTCCGGCAATAACCAGGTTATTAACTACTATGTTCCGACGCTTACTGTGGATAAGTATGGGCGGTTGACTGGTGTGGGGACTAGTAATGCTTGGAATTTGAACGCTGGGGTGGGGCTGGGGATGGACGCTAGTGGGAACATTGTTATTAACGATAACGCCAGCAATGGTTTGACTTTCCTGAATGGTGGGGATACGTTGTATGTTCACCTCCGCGATAACAATTCCGGCAGCATCGGCGGCCTTATGATAAGCAATGATGAGCTACAGATTAACGCGCCGACGTGTACCAATACGAGCGGCGGGCGGTTGATGTGGACCGGTACCGTTTTCAGTTGTCAGAAGATTACCACGAGCGGTAGCGGGACGTATGGGTCCAATTCCATTCAGATTCCAGTGATTACTGTGGATGGGAATGGGGAGATAACCCTGAGCAGAACTACCGTTTCCGCCAGTCATGGCATAACCATCAGTGGCGGGGTGATTAGCGCTAACTTGGATGACATTATTGGTGGCGATGATAGCCCATTTAAGGTGGAGGATGGACCGAGCGGGCCGGTGTTGGGGATTAAGACTGGGCTTGGCATAAAGCTAGATTATGGTGGGGCGATAACAATCGACTTCTCGACATGTAGTAATGATGATAAAGACAAAGTCCTTTGGGATAGCAGTAAGGGTTGGATATGCGGAAAAGATAAAGATACCATTTTATCTCATCCCGCCTCAGTTGCTTCCGGCTCACCTTATGGCGATAATATCCTTAGAGTTCCGGTTTATGCTGGTGATGGTAAGACCGACGTATGGTATTACAACTGGTATGTGAATAAGGACGTAACCATTTCCTCAGTTGATGGCGATGGCTTCAGCGATGAAACATTCTCTATTTGTTTGCCGGTTGGGCCTAATGATAACTACAAAGCATACGCAGTTGCTGCTTCAGTTGATGGCGGTGACTCTAATCGCGCTAAGTATGTGCAATTGATGAATGGTTTTGGTGCTGGTTCTAGTCCATGTCTAGCAGGTACGATAAACAATGAACCAGTAAGAGGCCGATGGTCGTACTTTAAAGTATACGCACCTGGGGCTTCTGGTGACACTAGTGTTGATGTTGGGTTTGTCTATACATCGCGTAACTAACCGGTCATTGCGAGGAGCGTAGCGACGAAGCAATCCAGATGTCATTGCGGGCAGCGAGCATCGCGAGCGTGACCCGCAATCCCCCTGCAGGAGGAACTGGAGTAAACTATTGCCTGGAACCTCAACGCCGGGCAAGGCCTCGGCATGGACGCCGGTTGGAACATTATTGTTAATGATAATAATGACAATGGTTTGACTTTCCTGAATGGTGGGGATACCCTCTATGTTAATTTGCGGGATAATGACACTACGACTCAGCCCGGCGGCCGGACGGGGGCTATTGGTGGGTTGATGGTGAGCAGTGACCAGTTGCAAGTCAACGCTCCCACCTGTACCAATAGCAGCGGCAATCCCGGCCGCCTCACCTGGACGGGCAGCGCCTTTAATTGTCAGTACATTACCGAAACCGGGGCTGGGACGTATGGGTCTACTGGTGGTTCGACTATTTACACCACGCGCTAACACGATATGGGATTAAGAACTTAAAAAGTAAATCCCCCCCCCCCCGTTCAGTTATTTGCATAAATTCATAAAATATGCTATACATAATAGTAGGTAGTAATTTTGGGTTGATGGATGACCCGGAATTGCTACTGAACATTGTATAGTGGCATTACCTATAAAGGAGGTGATTAATATGTCACGCAAGAATAATAAGGTTTTCACCAAACTGATTGCTATTATGGTAGCAATCATCGTTGTTTTTGGGATGAGTTTCGTGGCGCCTCCGGAGGAGGTGTATGCGGACTCGACGCCGACGATGGAAGAAATTGAAGCTGAGCTGTATACGCTGGAAAGTAAGCTCGGTACGGGAGAATTTGGTGGCTCGGAACCTTCCCAAACACAAGACGCTAAAGTCTTTGATTTAATCAAAGACTATTCGGCGGCGCACCCTGGCGATAAAACAGCTTACTATGCGTATTTAAATACTTATGCTAATCAACGAGCTTGGGCACAGGGCATGTTGGACAGAGGTGGAAGCGCTCTTTTTCTGGAATCAGCCAGAAAAATACTTGAAAGAGTAGAGGCTTTGCAGATTGTCGCCGAAAGCCAAGTCGTCGCCGACCTTTGTTTTACAGTAGATGTTGATACCGCACGGAAAGAAGTGTTTATCGCACCGAAACCAGACGGCGGCATGGATGTGGCGACCGCTACCGTTAAAGTTTGGAATGATACCACACAGACTGAAACCACTAAAACGTTTGCGGAACTGGCCTATGGCTACGGTTCTGCTATTCTAAAGAGTGGCTATCACTGGACAGTAACAATAGCGTTTACGGAACCTGATTTAGGGCCTTTGACTTATACCAAAGTCAATCCAGGTTGGGATTTGCAAGCTAATGGCAAATGGAAGTATTACGAAAAAGCACCGGCTGGTTTTAATGACCCTGTTACGACCCCATGGGAATGGAGAGAAATCGGTGGCGTTCGATATTACTTTAACGACACGGGAATAATGCAAACCGGTTGGTTGAATGTGATGGGATACTATAATGAGTCTACATGGAAGTTGGGCTGGTACTACTTCGCTAGTAACGGCGCGTATACCGGCTGGCACAAGCTCAGTAATAAGTGGCATTACTTTAACTCGTTGGGCAGAATGCAGTCCGGCTGGCAGAAGCTATCCAATCAATGGTATTACCTCAGTAGCGCCGATAGTGGCGTTATGGTCACTGGCTGGAAACAGCTTTCCGGCAAGTGGTATTACTTTGGTGGTGCCAGTGACGGTAAAATGAAAACCGGTTGGCAAACCATCAACGGCAAGAGATATTACTTCGGTAGTTCAGGCGATGGCGCTATGAAAACTGGTACTGTCAAAATCTCCGGCAAAACCTATCGCTTCGCCGCTTCTGGCGCGCTGGTAGGCTAACAAATACAAAAGGGGCAATCATCCATCAATCGCCCCTTAGTACGTTTCGGGCTATGCATGTAATGTGCATAGCCCGATTTTAATTACCAGTTTCATGAGTCGAAATTTTGTACTAAATGGGCATTGCTGTGGGAGCATTTTCAATGATAAAAAATTTATTATCTTACAGAATAATTTCATTAGAAAATCTGTAACTTATGGGTTGCAATTTTTGTGCTTAGGGGCGATAATAATATCAGCAACCGAAGGGGGCTTTCCGTGGCTAAGTTTACGGAAAAATAATACGAAAAACTAAGGAAAGATGGTTTTTGAAGACAAATTGAAAATACACTATGATTAAGCTAATATAACCGACTTACGTCCGAAGTGTATACGTTAAGCTTTGTCCGCTCCCGTGCTTGGTTGGGAGTGGATATTTTTTGTGGAAGTGATAGGGTGATGCAATGGAAAAACAAACATTAAACCGTGCAGAAGTTTTTTGTATGAAAGGGGAAAATCATGAAGCTAAATTCACAATTTATTCCGGCCATTGATTGGATGGCCCGCGCGACCGGGAGACCATACTTGGAAACCATAAGAAGCCCTGTCGTCGCACACGTTACGGAACTCATTATCAAAGGAGATGATATTCCGGAAGCGACTTTACATAGTTTTTTCGAATATATGATTTTCGAAAAAACTGGCTCTCCGATGTAAACCGAAGAGCCGAAAACAAACGACAAATCTTTGAACTTCCCAACCAGAGTGCTTCAAAGAAAAGTCCCACACGAAGTATTCTAACAGAACACTTCGCAAGGTGCACTATTATTAAATAATAGCATCTTAATTATAGTCCGACTGCAAGGTGGTGTCAACAGCCCGCATTGACACCACCGAGGGTTGCACTATTAGCGTCTAATTTACTTGGACGCTAGTTAGACTGAATTCCCTACCTTAACATGCAAATCCTTGGCCTCGGCCACCGTCGGGTCAATCTGTTCTAGTTCATGTCGTTCTTCCCAACGGGCGGCTTTTTCGGCCTTGGTTAGCGGCGCGTCAAGTTCAGAGCGGAAGCCTGTTGTAATATCTTCAATCTCGTAATGCTTTAAGGCCGTTACTGCTCTAGCGGCTTTCAGCCTGAAGAATTCCCGTCGGGGATTGAGGCGTTGCTTTGCGAATTTATCGTGCATGGCTTTCTCGACCTTGGCGTTATCTTCGGCAATACAGGCATAAACGCAGTCAAACGGCACCGGCACACCGGTAGTATAAAGCTCTTTCATCCTGATGGACAAATCATCTTTATCGGTCAACCCGATTTTCAGCAGGCCTGGCATGGCGGCGTTGGATAGGATGTAGACGATTTCGGACATAGTGCTTACCTCGCTGTTTGGGTCAAGTGTGTTAACGTGCTGTGGGGTACTTGATAATAGGCTGTTATGTTAGCCTCGTTTTGTTTCATCTACCCTGTTCGTTTGTGGTTAGATTATATTATGGCTTGTAACGTTGCACATGAGACATTATTGCCAAGTGGTGTGATATACTGAATATACGGTAATAACGCGCTGTACGGCAAATGGTGCAGAATTACACGTATATAAACAACGGAGGTACCGGACAACCATTTGGGCTCTTTGTGTAATTGTCCCGATTGCGTAGTCTGTTGCCAAACTAGCCCTTGGAATTTTAACGTTCCAAGGGTTGTTTTTATATCGGTGATAACGAGATGATAACAGGAACTGCTGCCGCGATTTTAAAGCGATAATTTTGCCATGGTTTCAACGCCTCAAATTATCCTTATGCCGCTCGCGAAGAATTTGAAATTTAGCTGCTAATCTACTGTAATCAGCGCATTCCCTTTATCATCAAGTGGAGTGAAATAACCTTTGATGCAATGGAGATTTCTGATGCAGAGTTGGGTATGCGTTTTTTCCCTAAATCCGGCGCCTTTGTATATAGATCTACCTTCAGCAAACATGCCCCTCAGGCTATCAAATTGTTTTCGCTTCAATTTTTTATTAAGAAGATGCACTTGGTTGATTACCGCACAATCAAGTTCCCGCATTAGCCAGTCATCATTATTGTTAACATTTTTATTTCGCGGCATTTCCTTGCCATTGTTTTTAATGTCAACAACGAGCGAATTATATGCTTCGCGGACATATTCCGTATTAGAATAGTCGGTTAAGTCGAAACAAGACGAAAGGTCGATAACTGCGCCAATCACTGCGGCATTTTCTTCGCCAAAGCGGTTTATAGCCCAATCATTTGCGCGCATATAGCTATTTTCCCAAAAGTAAATACCGCTTCCAAGCCAGTCGTATGAATTGGTGCTTGGAGAAAGTGGCTTGGAATCTCTTATGACTGCGCCGTATACATCCTTGCTGCAGCCGTGAAAGCCAAGTATAAGCCCGGAACAATCAGAATAAATCATGCCCGCGCTTTGGCTTTACGATTGTAGTAGTCACGAGAATATGAGTAATGGTCTGTAAATTCGCCGTCTTCATTAAACAAACCTGAAAGAATCAATCGTTCCATAGAACGTTTCTTCTGCTCGGCCTTTGACAGCTTGCTTTCGTCTTCATATAATTTTTTAACGGCCTTTGCAAATTCTTCGGCTGGTAACATAGTACTTTCTCCTCGTGAATATCTGTACTTACAAAAAACAAGCAACGTTCAATCTTTAATATATGAAATGCGGTTATCCGGCTATGTGAAAGTAACTCCTTCTTAAAAATCAAAGACGCTTACGCGATGTCTATTTGTTTAAATATTATAGCACAACGGAAATCATGTCGTCATACTAACACTGATGGTAAACACCGTTTTCCCGTCCGCGCTCGCGGCGGTAATATTCTCGCCGAGGGCGGACATGATTTCCTTGGCGATGGAGAGGCCGAGCCCCGTCCCCTCGCCGGAATGAGATTTGTCGGCTTTGTAGAACCGCTCGAAGATGTGGGACAGGTCGTCCGCGGAAATGCCGCCGCCGGTATTCGTGACGCTGACGTTCGTTTTGGCGCCGGCGTTCGCGCACGAAAGCGTCACCGCGCCGCCTTCGGGCGTGTATTTTATCGCGTTATCCAGCAGCGCCACCAGCACCTGCTCGATTCTGTCGGGATTGCCGAATGCCGGAATGGAAGCGTCCATATTCGCCGCAAGCGAGAAATCCAGCTTCGCGTCGGCGGCGATATGCCCGTAGAGGTCGGTGACGTTGCGAAGCACCTCGCGCAGATCGAAGCGCGTTTTCTGGATGGATTCGGTTCCCGCCTGCAAGCGGGAAAGTTCGAGCAGGTCGTCAACGAGCCGGGACAGGCGAATGGATTCCCGCACGATGTTGTTATAGAACAGGTCCTTTTTCTCGTCGGTTTTCGCCATGCCGTCCCGCAGGGTTTCGCCCATGGCCCTGATGGAAGCGATGGGTGTCCGCAGTTCGTGGGACACGTTCGCCACGTAATCGCGGCGGGTCTGTTCGAGCTTGCCGGATTCCTCCGCGAAATGATTCATCGAGTGCGCGAGTTCTCCGATCTCGCCCGCCTGCGCCTCGTCCGCCCGAACCGTAAAATCGCCTTTCGACATCGCCTGCGCCACGTCCTTCATGCGGCGGATCGGGACGACCATGCGCCGCGTCGCGAAATAGACGGGAAGGAGCATCACCAAAAACGCGATCGCGGTGCTGATTATCAGCGTCAGATTCAGGCCGCGAACGGAGTCGCTCAACTCGCTCATCGGCTTGGTGAGAAACACCGCGCCGGTCACGTCGTCGCCGTTTTTTATCGGGACGCCCACCACGAGATAGGATTCGCCGCCCTTTGTTTTTTCTGATTTTGAAATTTCGGAACCGGACAGCACGGGTTTTATCAGAGCTTCAAGCATCACGCCCGACCGATCGGCCTCCGCTTCTTTTTCCTCTGGCGGCTGCATGCCTATCACGGATTCGCCCTCCGCGTTATAGATGTAAAGAGTCGCGCCGAACTCGCGGTTGTCCCGGCCGAGCATCATCCAGATGCCGCTGGCATAGGGATTGTTTTGCTGCGTTTCCGCGACCATTCTCGAAACCGTCCGCGCGATCGGCAGCAGTTCCTTCCCCTGCATAGTGACGTAGACGCGCTGGGTCACAAAGGCGTATATGCCAAAGGACAACACGCCGGACAGCAGCACGGCGGACAGCAGCAGGATTATCATGCGGCGGAGCAGGGCGCTTTTTCTCATGACCCGCCCACCTCGAATTTATAACCGACGCCGTACACGCTGCGAATGCTCCAGTTTTCATGTTCGGGCAGCTTCCTGCGAATGCGCTTTATCTGCGTGTCGACCACGCGCGAATCGCCGTAGTAATCGTAGCCCCACACGTCGGCGAGTAATTGCTCGCGCCCCCACACGCGCCCCGGCTCCGAGCAGAGCTTGTGCAGCAGTTCCACCTCCTTCGGCGTAAAGGGCACGATGGCGCCGTCCACGCGCACCTCGTATTTGCCCATATTGATCTGCAAATTCGGAAAATACAGGATCGGATCGGTTTCGCGCGGCTGCTCACGCATGCGGCGCAGCACCGCCTTGATCCGCGCCGTCACCTCGCGCGGGCTGAACGGCTTCACGATATAATCGTCCGCGCCGAGTTCCAACCCCAGTATGCGGTCGATTTCCTCCCCCCGGGCCGTCAGCATAATGATCGGGACCGCCGACTCCTTTCGTATCTCGCGGCAGACGTCCATGCCGTTTTTCTTCGGCATCATCAGATCCAGAATGATAAGGTCGGGCTTCTCGTCGCGGAATTTTTGCAACGCTTCCTCGCCGTCAAATGCCGATACGCAGACGAAGCCTTCCGATTCTATATACTCACGAAGCGTTTCGTGGATCATGTGCTGGTCGTCGCAGACCAGGATTTTTACGTGTTGTGTCATACCGTACCTTGCCGTCTGGCGGCGCAGTGTGCCGCTCGTCTACACTTTTAATGTGGGCGCATGGGGCTGCTTCGCAGAGGATAAGGCGATCCAATTGTTAAGATTTCAACAATTAAGACCCTCTTAAACACGGGCAGACAGCCCCACCGGGCTATGCGGCTCCCTGTCATCGCCGCCACGATAGACTCTGCGCAAAGGCTCTATCGGCTCCGCGTTGCGATAAAAGCGGTTACTATAATAGCGCTGATTTGCAAGGGGCGCTGCGCGCATACAAGTCGTCTTACGACGCGTGCACCGAGGTATATTTGGACGGCGAAGCCGGACAAAGGCCGTCCCCGAGCAAATCAGCGCCATTATAGCAAACTTTTTAACTTCATACTTATATTATTCACCAACCAGCGCATTCTTTCAATCCCGCGGGCAAATTTGACACAGTAGTTCACGTTTCCGCCGCATTTCGCCCCGGTTTATCCCTTGTCATGCCACATTCCTTTATTACACTGTACCCACAAACAAAACAAGAATGTTCCGGTACGGCAGAAGGAAAGTATACAAACTTTTCACACCGCCGGAGAGAGTTCAATCATTCGGCCTTATGCGGGAAGATGAATTGAAATGAAAATGTTATTGCAAGCAGAAATGAGGTAAAAAAGATGACAAACAGATTGAAAACAGGCGTCATAATTTCACTGATATGCTTTGTACTGCTCGGAGCGGCGGGAATACTCACGACCGTCTACTACGTGCAGCGGGCGCTGGAAAACGCCAATACGGTTAAAATTACGAACGGGACGTCACCTGCAAAGGTGGTCAACGTGTCCGCCGATACCAGCGAAAAACTGACGGTGGCCGAGATCGCGAAGAAAGTCGGGCCCGCGATCGTCAGCATCGACGTGGAAAGCACCGGCAGGGACTTCTTCGGCAGAGCCGTCAGTTCCACCGGCAGCGGCTCCGGGATTATCTTCTCGGAAGACGGTTACATTATAACGAACAATCACGTTATCGAGGGCGCCGACAAAGTCAATGTCAAACTTGCCGACGGGACGGAATATTCCGCGACCCTCGTCGGCCGGAACGCCGATAAGGATCTGGCCGTGCTGAAAGTGGACGCGAAGGGCTTACCGTTTGCCGTCCTCGGCGATTCGGACAAGCTGAACGTGGGCGAGATGGCGGTGGCGCTGGGCGATCCGCTCGGCAAACTGTCGGGCACCGTCACCACGGGCATAATAAGCGCTACGAACCGGGAGCTGTCGGTCGGCACGACGACCATGAACCTCCTGCAGACGGACGCGACCGTCAATCCGGGCAACTCCGGCGGGGCGCTGTGTAATGAATACGGCGAGGTTATCGGTGTGGTCAATTCCAAGGTTTCCGCGACCGGCGTCGAGGGGCTCGGCTTCGCCATTCCGATCAACGACGTGAAGCCGGTGATCACGCAGATCATTGAGCAGGGATCGGCGGCCGAATCAGCAGGCGAGGATTCCGTTAACGATCCTGATTCCGCGGCGAGAAGCGAGTACCGCAAAGCCGCGTAAGGTGTAAAGCGCGAAACTTGACACCGCGCAAAGAGTGTAAAGCAAAAAACTTGACAGCGTACGGAGAACGTAAAGGAGAGCGAGATGCAGGGGAAAAAGAGGACGGGGCGCATAATAACGCTTTCAGTGATAGCCGTCGTGGTTATCGCGGCGGGGGTGATATTCATTCCGAAAATAGCGAACGCGGCGCGGGGTGATTCATCATCGCAGCAATTTCTCACGGCGGAGGCGGCGAAGGGAGAAATTATATCGAGCCTTTCCGCGACGGGCAGTATTACCGAAAACGAGCAGGACGTCGACATCTTTTACGGCGTCACCGTCAGCGGGATAGCCGTCAGCGCCGGCGATACGGTCGCGAAGGGCGACGCGATAGCGACGCTGGATACGTCCTCCGTTACGCAGGCGATAACGAGCGCGAAATCCGAACTCGCGGACGTCAACGACCAGCTTGACGCGATAGCGGACGGCGATACGGATAACGTGTACGTCTACTCGAAGCTCTCGGGAACCGTGAAGGACGTCTTTGTGGGGAAGGGCGACGCGGCGGCGGATAGCGTGTCGAAAAACGGGGCGCTGCTTACCATTACGCTGACGGACGGCGGCGAATTCAAGGTGACGAACGCCGAAGGAATAATAGACAAGGTCTATGTCAAAAAGGGCGGCAAGGTGTATTCGGGCACGACGCTTCTCCGGCTGAAAGTGCCGGGCGTCACGGTGTCAAAGGATTCACTTGACAGCAAAAAATCCGCTCTTATCGAAAAGATCGAAACGCTCACCTCGCTTCAGGCCACGGGCGTCATATACGCTCCGTACGCGGGAACGATCGGAAAGCTGCACGTTTCGGCGGGCTCCGCGCTTACCAATACTGACGGCGACACCGACGATCTCGGCGCGCTCGCTACGATCGTGCTTCCCGACAAGATGAACCTCTCCGTCACCATCGACGAGCTGGATATCAGCGCGGTAAAGGAAGGGCAGGAGGCAAGTATTTCACTTGACGCCCTCGACGGGGAAACGTTTGCCGGAACCGTGACGGAGGCTTCGAGCGAAGCCGACACGAGCGGCAACGCGCCGCGGTTCACCGCCGTTATCAGTTTTGAAAAAGCGGACGGCATGTATCCCGGCATGAGCGCGACGGCGACCATTATCAAGGAAAAGCGCGAAGACGTTATTACGCTGCCGCTTGAAGCCCTGCAGCAGAGCGGCAACGAAATGTTCGTGTATACCGCCGTGGACGCAGACGGTAATCTCAGTGGAGCGACCGCTGTCGAAACGGGACTTTCCAACGGGGCGTCCGTCGAGATCACGAGCGGGCTGACCGAGGGCGCGGCCGTGTACTACGTGGCGACATCGAATGACAGCAGTACGCAATTCGGCGTCATGGGCGGCGGTATGATGATCGGCGGCGGTGAGAGAACGTTTAGCACGGGAAGCGAAGGCCCGCCCAGCGGCGGCGGCGGTAACGGCGGCGGGCAGCCTCCCGCGGCGGAGGGCGGACAATGATAGAACTCAGCGGCATCTATAAATATTACCCCGTCGGCGACGGCTACGTGCGCGGCCTGCATAACGTTTCGCTCAGTGTTGCGGACAGCGAATTCGTCGGGATCGTCGGCCCGTCCGGAAGCGGCAAATCGACGCTGATGAATATTATCGGCTGCCTCGACGTGGCGGACGTGGGAGAATACGCCTTGAACAATTACCCCATCGAGCGGTATTCCGAAACCGATTTGGCGATGATCAGGAACCGGATGATCGGCTTCGTGTTCCAGAGCTTCAATCTGATAGGGCGCATGAGCATCGAGGAGAATATCGAACTGCCGCTTATCTATCAGGGCATCGGCGCCCGCGAACGGCGCGCCCGCGTGGAGAAGGCGCTCGCGGAAGTCGGGCTTACGGACCGGCGGCATCACACGCCCGCGAAGGTTTCGGGCGGGCAGCAGCAGCGCGCCGCGATAGCGCGGGCGATCGCCACCGAACCCGCGCTTATTCTCGCCGACGAACCGACGGGCAACCTCGATTCCGCGACGGGCAGAGAGATCATGGATCTGTTCCGCAGGCTTTCTGATGGCGGCAAGACCATCGTGCTGATCACGCATGACGCGGGCGTGGCGGCGCGCACGGACCGGACGATCCACATACTGGACGGCATGGTGGCGCAGAGCGGGGAAGGAGGCGCGGCATGATTTTTCAGTCGATAAAGATGGCGCTGAAATCCGTCAACGCCAATAAATCGCGGGCCTTTCTCACGATGCTCGGTATCATTATCGGCGTGATGGCGCTGGTCGTGCTGGTTTCGCTCGTGACGAGCGCCACGAATTCCGTCAGCGAGCGGATACAGAGCATGGGCACCGATATGCTCACCGTCAGCGTCTTGGACGAGGATAATCCGCTGAAGCTGAGCGACGTGGACGCGCTTGCGGAAACGGGCAGCGTTGGCCTGGTCGCTCCCGTTATACAGTCATCGGGAAGCGTCAAGAACGGGACGGAAACGATCAGTGTGTCCGTGACCGGCACCAATAATTCGTATTTCGGCGTCGAGGGATCCGAGCTGCTGTACGGCAGGCTGCTGATGACGCCCGATCTCGATAACAATTCCTCCGTCACCGTGCTCAGCTATGAAGCCGCAGAGGAAATATTCGGCGAAACCGGCATAGCCGCGGCTGTCGGCAGCACCATTACGATGGACAGCATCAAATACCTCGTCGTGGGCGTGCTCGCCGAGGACGAGAGCATGATGAGCGGCATGAGGCAGATGTACTCGGTCTATATTCCCGTCACCGTTTCGCAGCGGCTCGCCACCGGGACGTCCGGCATCTCCACATTCTATGTGTCAGCGGCGGATCCGGACAGCATCGACGCCGCGGAAGCGCAGGTAAAAACCAGCCTGCTCACTCATTTTCAGGGCGACGAGGACGCTTTCTATCTGCAGAATATGGACACGCTGTCCGAAGCGATGAACGACGTCAGCAACACGTTTGCGCTGCTGCTCGGCGGCATCGCGGCCATATCGCTGCTCGTGGGCGGCATCGGCATTATGAACGTCATGCTCGTTTCGGTGACGGAGCGGACGCGCGAAATCGGCATCAGAAAAGCGATCGGCGCCAAACGGCGCAGCATACTGTCGCAATTCCTGATCGAAGCGCTCGCGCTCTGCCTGATCGGGTGCTTGGTGGGCATAGCGCTCTCGGGCGCGATACTCGCGATCATCAACACCTTCACCGCCGACCTCACGTTCACGTTCTCCGGCTCAGTCGTCGCGATAGCCGTCATATTCTCGACCTTTATCGGCATCGTTTTCGGGCTCTACCCGGCATGGAAGGCGGCGCGGCTGCACCCGATCGAGGCGCTCAGATATGAGTAGGAGAATCGCGTGGCACGGATTTGCCATGAACGAAACGCCCTTGACCGGGGAAATTTGTAGGGGCGCATGGGGCTGTTTTAACGGGCTTGATCGGGTTTTGCGTAATGGAAAATAATGTAATTGATCGCAAATCGGGAATAATGTACAAACAGCCCCACCGGGCTTTCCGGGGCTCCGCGTACGCTCCGGCCGCTTCGCGGCTGCTGCGCACCCCTTCAATCCCTTGCGCGTCGCCTCCGCTTCGCTTCGGCTCCCCGTAGGGGGCTGCTGCCCCCTCTCGGCGGACTGCGTCACCTTCGGCTCCTTCGTCCTGTCACCCCCCGGAGCGGTGATCCGCCGCTGCGCGGCTCCAATGAGGGGAAGTGCCTTCCCCTCAAACTCCCCTTGTGCGCCGCTCCGCGTCGCGGACACACGCGAGAAAAGCAAACGGCACGTCCGCCATTATACGGCGTACCCGTTCACCACACGCATGGCAACCAGCGCGAGAAACAGAACACGACGTAAGCATCTTCCCCGTGCCGTCCCCCGTCCCTTATTCCGGGCAATGGGCAAACAAAAGCGAAACTCGGTCGCCCCAGTGCGCCAAGCATGAGCGGCGAGTTTTTCAGGAAAGGGAATCGCATCGAGTCATGCGGGATATAAAAACAACAGAATTTTTCGGAAGCGCATAAGTTATTTAAAAAGAAAGGACACACAATGGAAAACACGAATCAAAACAATTACGAAGCGGCGCAGATAAACACAGAAGCGCCAGCGCCACCCGCGCCACCCGCGCAGACGCAGGAGCTGCCGTTTATCCCGAAGCAGCAGGAGAGCGGCAAAGTCAAGGCCGTGCACGCGAAGATAATCATCATCCTTCTCGCCTGCATTCTCGCCGTCAATATCGCCACGCTCGTGACCCAGTTTATTCCGTTCGGAGCGAGCAGCGGATTTGGAAACATGCCGATCACTATTGAGCGCGGGTCGGGTAACGGAAACGGCGACATGCCCATAGACAGGGACAATTCCGTGGCCGGCGGCGACTCGCAATCCTCCGGCGGCAATAACGGCTGAGGCGCAAAGGGCCGAAACAGCCGGCACAGCACTCATAACGCTTTTTACACCGGCGATTAACTGCCATGCCAAAACGCAAAGAAAAGGCCTTCGCGACGCGTGACAGCTAGTTACCGGAAAACATACCAACCTCCTTTCTCAAAATTCCCTGCGGAGCTTTCTGCGACGCGGGGAGTTTTGTGTCGGGTCACGCGGGCACGCGCCGAATGTCTTTTGATTTTTTTCGGGACGCGCGAACCCCGTTATCTTTGCACCCGCGCCGAACCGCCGCGCATCAGCGCTTCCACCTCGGCCTGCCGAGCCGTGGACGTATCGCCTGCCGTCGTCATCGCCAGCGCGCCGTGCGCCACGCCGTAATTGAGAGCGGTCTGCGGATCCTGCCCCATCAGAAGGCCGTAGATCAGCCCCGACGCGAAGCTGTCGCCGCCTCCTACACGGTCGAGAATCTCCATGTCCGTGAACGAAATGCCGCGGTACATCCTCCCGTCCGCGCGGCATATCGCGCTCCAGTCGTTGATGGTCGCCGTCTTGACCGTTCTGAGCGTTGATGCGATCACGTGGAAATTCGGATAAACCGCCACCGCGTTTTCAACCATTCTCTCGTAACCCCCGAGGTTCAGCGCTTTCAGACCGGCGTCATTGCCCGCGACCTCAAGCCCGAGGCAGGCGGTAAAATCTTCTTCGTTGCCGATCATCACGTCGATAAACGGCGCGATTCTCTTATTGACCTCACGCGCCTTGTCCCGGCCGCCGATGCCGTTCCAAAGCGACGCGCGGTAATTGAGGTCGTAGCTGCAGATCACGCCGTGACGCTTCGCGGCGGTAACGGCCTCGATAACGAGCGCCGACGCGTTTTCCGACAGCGCGGCGAAAATCCCGCCCGTATGCAGCCATTTCACTCCGCGGACGCCGAAAAGTTCCTCCCAATCGATATCGCCGGGCTTCATCTGCGACGCCGCGGTATTCGCCCGGTCGCTCACGCCGATCGCCCCGCGAACGCCAAAACCGCGTTCCGTGAAATTCAGCCCGTTTCGCGCAGTGCGTCCGATGCCGTCGTATTCGGCCCATATAATATAACTCGCGTCAACGCCGCCCTGCAGGATAAGATCCTCGATCAGCCGCCCGACGTCGTTATCGGCAAGCGCGGTCACGACGGCGGTTTTCAATCTGAAACACCGCCTAAGCCCCCGCGCGACGTTGTACTCGCCGCCGCCTTCCCACGCCGTAAATTTCCGCGCGCTGCGGATCCTGCCCTCGCCCGGATCGAGCCGAAGCATCACCTCGCCGAGCGACACGAGATCAAATTCGCAGTTTTCTCTGATTTTCAGCATAAACCCTCCCGGTCTTTCAATAGAGCTGTAACGAAATGAAAATTATATATGGCAAGCGTA
>JAISEX010000105.1 GCA_031263875.1 Eubacteriales Family XIII. Incertae Sedis bacterium
GTACTTACCTCCTTGCCGCTTCGAATTCCTTCATGAATTCGACGAGTAACTTGACGCCTTCCGCCGGGAACGCGTTGTAGATGCTGGCGCGCATGCCGCCGACGGAGCGGTGCCCCTTCAGTTCGACCAGGCCCTTTGCCGCCGCTTCTTTGATGAATTCCTTGTTCAGCTCGTCATCGGGCGTTACAAACGGGATATTCATAAGCGAGCGGTCTTTCGGCACCACCGTGCCGGAGAACAGCGACGAGGAATCGAGGAAATCGTAGAGCAGCGCGGCCTTGTCCTCGTTCATCTTCTGTATCGCGCCGATGCCGCCCAGATCGCGTATCCACTCGTAGACGAGTTTGCAGATGTAGATCGAATAGGCCGGCGGCGTATTATACAGGGAATCGTTGTCCGCGTGTATCGCGTAATTGAACATGGTCGGCGTAATGTCCAGCGCGTGGCCGATAAGGTCTTCGCGTATAATGACGACGGTCACACCGGCCGGGCCCATATTCTTCTGCGCGCCGGCAAAGATCAGCCCGAAACGGCTCACATCCACCGCCTCGGAGAGGATGTTGGACGACATATCCGCTACCAGCGGAATACCGCCCGTGTCCGGAAGCTGAGTATAACGCGTGCCTTCTATCGTATTGTTCATGCAGATGTAGAAGTAGTCGGCCTTCGGGTCAAATTTAGTCTTGTCGAATTCCGGGATGCGGTTGAAGTTCGTGTCTTTCGACGAAGCGACGACGTTGGCGCTGCCGTAGC
This sequence comes from Eubacteriales Family XIII. Incertae Sedis bacterium, assembly GCA_031263875.1. GTDB lineage: Bacteria > Bacillota > Clostridia > Peptostreptococcales > Anaerovoracaceae > JAITEX01. The sequence continues at coordinate 754 of JAISEX010000105.1, forward strand.
GCGCGGCTTCCTTGATGGCCTTCGACGACCAACTGCCCGTGTCGATAAAGTCAGCCGATTTTGACGCGCCGAAAAGGTTGAGCGGCACCATGGCAAACTGCGACGACGCGCCGCCCTGCAAAAAGAGGACGCGGTAATTTTCGGGGATCCCCATCAGTTCCCGCAAAAGCGATTCGGCGCCCGTAATGATCTCCTCGTACGCTTTCGAACGATGGCTCATCTCCATTACCGACATACCGGTACCGGCGTAATCAGTCATTTCGCGCTGCGCTTTTTCAAGCACCGGAAGCGGAAGCATGGACGGCCCCGCCGAAAAATTGTAAACTCTGCTCATTACTATTACTCCTCTCTAAAACTATGCACGAATAAACCGCTTCTCAATTTCGGTTCAAACCATGTGGATTTCGGTGGCATGATCTTTCCCGCGTCAGCGACCGAGAGCAATTCCGCTATCGTCGTCGCGTACATCGAAAATGCGACCCTCATATCCGAATTTGCCCGTTTTTCGAGCTCGGACAAGCCGCGTATACCGCCGACAAAATCTATTCTTTTGTCCGTCCGCGGGTCCTCGATGCCGAGGATCGGCCCCAGCAGCTCGTTTTGCAGGATCGAAATGTCGAGATCCGCAACGACGTCGCCGGTGTCCGCCCGGTCCGCTTTGCAGCTCAGCACATACCACTGGCCATCAAGATACATGCCGACCTCATGCCGTGTGCGCGGCGCGTACGCTTCGTCCGCCCTTGCGATATCGAACCATTTGCCGACCTTCGCGAGAAATTCGTCCGCGGACAAGCCCGCCAGATCCTTCACAACGCGGTTATACGGCAGAATGGCGAGATCCTCATCCGGGAACAAGACCGTCAGGAAGAAGTTAAATTCCTCCTCGCCCGTCAGATTCCGCGCCGCGTCCCTCCGCTTCGTACCGACCTTCACGGCCGACGCGGAACGGTGATGACCATCCGCAATGTAGAACGCGTCGATCTTCTCGAATTCCAATTCGAGCGCCGCGATATTCTCCGAATCCGAAACGACCCACAGAATATGCTGTATGCCGTCGCCGCTCGTAAAATTATAAACGGGATCAGCTTCGCGTACAACCCTTTCGATAACGGCGCTGACGGGCCCGCTTTTCCGGTAGGTGAGGAATACCGGCTCCGTGTGCGCGTCGCAGGCGTCGAAATGGTTGATGCGGTCGATTTCCTTCTCAACGCGCGTGAGTTCGTGTTTCTTTATGTGACCGGAGGCGTAATCGTCGATGGAAGCGCAGCCGACGAGCCCCGTCTGCACGCGTCCGTCCATAATTTCGCGATAGACGTAAAAACAGGGGGCGCCGTCCTGCGTCAGCGAACCCTCATCGAGCATATCATAGAGGTTCTTGCGCGCCGTCTGATAGACGACGGGACTGTACGGATCGACGCTGTCGTCAAGGTCGATCTCGGAGCGTGAAATATGCAGAAAGGAGAGGGGATCCGCCCCCATCTCTTTCGCTTCCTTCCTGTTCATAACGTCGTAGGGCAGCGCGGATATCCGTTCCGCGAGCCCCTCGGCCGGGCGTATGCCCCTAAACGGTTTGAATCGTGGCATGCCTTACTTTCCTCCCAATTCCTGCTCGATAATACCGACGACTTCCGCGCCGATCTTCTGCTGGGCTTCTTTCGTCGAAGCGCCGATATGCGGCGTCAGCGAGATGCGCTCATGCGTCAGGATACGCTCGTCCTTCGGCGGTTCGGTTTCAAAGACGTCGAGCGCCGCCGCCGCGATCTTCCCCGAATCAAGCGCCGCAAGCAGTGCTTCCTCGTCCACCACGCCGCCGCGGGCGCAGTTGATAAGATACGCGCCGTCTTTCATCTGCGCAAATTCCGCCGCGCCGATCAGCGCGCCGTTTTCCTTATCCGCCGGCACATGCAGCGAAATGAAATCGGAACCCGAAAGGATATCCGCAAACGAACGGTACTCGAAATCGTCATAGCCGTCCTTCTTGCCGCTGCGTGAATTATAGACCACGTTCATCCCGATGGCGCGCGCGATGCGGGCCGTTTCCCGCGCGATGCGTCCAAAACCGATCAGTCCGAGCGTCTTGCCCTGCAGCTCGTGTCCCGTATACTTTTTCTTTTCCCACGCGCCCGCGCGCATCGTTACATTAGCGATAAAGATGTGGCGCGCAACGGCAAACATATGTCCGACCGCGAGCTCCGCGACCGCGTTACTGCTCGCCGCGGGCGTGTTTCTTACCGTTATGCCAAGCTGTTTCGCGTAATTCACGTCGATATTGTCCACACCGACGCCGCCGCGTATAATAAGCGATAACGCGCCGGTCTGCGCCGCGCCGTCGAGGATTTCCTTCGTGACTTTCGTCGCCGAACGGACGACGATCACATTAAAATCCTTCACCTGCTCGCAGAGTTCCTCCGGCGGATAAAACTGTGTGGCAACCTCGTGGCCGGCTGAGCGGAGCGCTTCCGCCGCGCCTTTATCAATGCCGTCGGTTATCAATATTTTTGCCATAATACACCTCCATCATATCGGCCCGCGGCCGCTTCTTTCGAGAGGACGCGCGCGCCCCTGGCTCGAATCTTTCCTTACTAAGCATATAATAGAGAGAACACCTGCTACAATTGACCAAATGTCACTGTTATTGCACAAAAACCGCCCGTTTTGGCACTGCGGGAAATAAGCGGCGCAAAAGCGCGGAAAATGTCTGGTGAAGTGTAACGATTTTGACTGGATATGATGCCGCTCCCGTCATCGTCATCATTGCAAACATGCGCCTCATTTTTCCGCAAAAATGCACTTTACAGGAATAGTCTTTGTGTGGTAAAATATTTGTCTGTGAGCCGCACAGACAGGGTTATGAAAAATGGGCAGAGGAGCGCGTTTACCCCGATGGCGAGCCCGGATAAACGGAGGAAGCAGATGTACGCAATTTTTAAAACAGGCGGCAAACAGTACAAGGTCCAGGCCGGAGATGTGCTGCGGGTCGAGAAGCTCGGCGCGGAAGCCGGGAAACAGATCACGTTCGACACGGTTCTTGCGATCAGCAACGACAAGGAACTGAAGACGGGAACGCCGTATCTCGACGCGGCGACGGTGACGGCGAATGTCCTTTCCGAGGGCAAGGCCGATAAGATCATCGTATTCAAGTATAAGGCGAAGAAGGATTACCGCAAGAAGAGCGGTCACCGGCAGCCGTATACGGAGATCGAGATCGAAAGTTTCGAGCTTGACGGCGCTGTCGTAGCCAAGAAGGAAAAGAAGGCCGCAAAGAAGCCGGCGAAGAAGACCGACGAGACCGATCCCGCTGAGGCGGAAGCGGCGGCGGAAGATAAAACGGCGAGCGAAGTTACCGCCACGGAACCGGCGGTAGCGGATGACGCAAAGACGAAAAAAACGGCGGAACCCGTAGCGGAAGAAGCCGTGACTGCGGAAGAAAAGCCGAAGGCGAAGAAAAAGCCCGCGGCCAAGAAGCCCGCTGAAGAAAAGGCCGAAACGTCCGCAGAAGAATCTACGGAAGAAAAACCGAAGGCAAAGAGAAAACCCGCGGCGAAGAAATCCGCTGATGAAAAAGACGCGGCGCCCGCTCAGGAAGCGGCGGACGCGGAAGAAAAGCCGAAGCCAAAGAAAAAGCCCGCAGCGAAGAAGCCCGCCGAAGAAAAGGCCGAGGCGCCCGCGGCGGAAACTGAAAAACCGGTAGTTGAAACAGAAGCTGAAACGGCTGAGTAATAGCTGAATAATAGATAAAAGCGAGGTAATATCATGGCCAGTAAAAAAGGGGTAGGAAGTTCAAAGAACGGTCGCGAGAGTGAATCTAAACGGCTGGGAGTCAAGCGGAGCGACGGGCAGTACGTCAGCGCGGGCAGTATTTTGGTGCGGCAGCGCGGCACAAAGTTCCATCCTGGCAATAACGTCGGCATCGGCGGCGACGATACGCTTTTCGCGAAGATCGACGGCGACGTGAAGTTCGAGCGTTACGACAAGAAGCGCAAGCAGGTCAGCGTTTACGCCCAAGAAGCGTAAATTTAAACGAAATGGCGCCTCACAAGTTTGAGGTACCCAAAAGCAAGAGCGATCGAGGGCGCAGGTATTCCGGCGCCTTTGATTTTTAGGGAGATATATGTTTATTGACAGTGCGGAGATAACGATACTGGCGGGACGCGGCGGCGACGGCGCGGTGTCGTTCCGGCATGAGCCCTTCGTTCCGAATGGAGGGCCCGACGGCGGCAACGGCGGCAAGGGCGGCGATGTGATACTGGCGGCTGACCGCAATCTGCGGACGCTGATGGATTTTAAGTACAAAAAAAAGTATAAGGCCGAAGCCGGTCAGGCAGGCATGAAACGCAATAAATACGGCAAGAAGGGGGCCGATCTGACGATCAAACTTCCCGTCGGCACTATCGTGACCGATGGGGAAACGGGCATGTTTATGGCGGATCTGTCCGAGGACGGCATGTCGTTTATCGCGGCGATCGGCGGCAAGGGCGGCCTCGGCAACAGTAATTTCAAAAATTCCGTCCGGCAGGCGCCGAATTTCGCCGAAGCGGGCGGCGAGGGCACGCAGCGCAGCATTATGCTGGAACTGAAGCTGATCGCCGACGTCGGGCTGGTGGGCTTTCCGAACGTGGGGAAATCAACGCTTCTGGCGTCGTCGAGTTCGGCGAGGCCGAAGGTGGCGGACTATCATTTCACGACGCTCGTCCCAAATCTCGGCGTGATAAAGCTGGCGAATACCGACTTTGTGATGGCGGATATCCCGGGGCTTATCGAGGGGGCTTCGTCGGGCGCGGGGCTCGGCTTCGATTTTCTCCGGCACGTCGAACGCACGAAGCTGCTCGTGCACGTCGTTGATATTACGGGAAGCGAGGGCCGGAAACCGCTCGATGACTTCCTGACGATCAACGCGGAACTTTCGCAGTATTCCGCGTATCTTGAGGAACGGCCGCAGATCGTCGCCCTCAATAAAACTGACGTCGCGGATCTTGAATCTGAGGATGCGCGCGCGCTCATTGAATATTTGGAAAAACATAATTATGCCTACCATTTCATCAGCGCGGCGACCGGCAGCGGCGTCCGCGAACTGTTGAACGATTGCGCGGAAACCTTGTACCGCATCGAGCAGGACGGCGCCGAAGACAACGCGCTGGTGTACGGGACGCGGCTCGAAGTTCTGCGCAAAGAGGAGGAGCCCGATTACCGCGAGGTGCGTATCGAGATGGACGGCGACGTCTTCGTCCTCACGGGCAAGCAGTTGAAAAAGATATTTAATTCCACGAATTTCAACGATTACGGCTC
>JAISEX010000132.1 GCA_031263875.1 Eubacteriales Family XIII. Incertae Sedis bacterium
ACAGCCCCATGCGCCCGCAACATTAAACGAGGAAAAGCACGCTCGTTGAAACCGCGAACGGAAACGCGCTGCGGCACTTTGACGGATATGCCATAAATATTGTATAATATCTGTGCGAACAATTGTTTGCGGATTGTCTGTTGGGATGATGAGGTGATTATGAGCAAACTACTGGGAATACTCGGCGGCGTGGGTACGCTTGCCACCGCCTTTTTTATTGAGCGGCTCGCGCGGTCGACGGACGCGGATACGGATCAGGAACATGTTTCCTACGTCTGTTTTAATCATACGCAGATACCGGACAGGACGGCGTTTTTGGTCGGCGCGTCGGATGATGATCCGCGCCCGGCGCTCATTGAGGGGCTGCGATTTTTAGAGCGGTCGGGGGCTGGGCTGGTCGCGCTGCCGTGTAATACGTCGTTTTGCTTTTTCGACAAACTTCAGGCGAGCGTATCCGTTCCGATAATCAATATGCCGGAGGAGACGGTGCGGCGCTCGGCCAGCGGCGGCAAGACGGTGGGGATCCTTGCGACGACGGGCACGATTTCGACGGGGCTGTATCAGGGGATCGCGGAACGCGCGGGTCTCTCCGCGGTGATTCCCGGCGATGAGGATCAGGCGGATCTGATGCGCATTATTTACGGTCAGGTGAAGGCCGGCAACGTGAAATACGCAGATATCGAAGGCTTCAAAGCCATCGCGCAGCGGTTGCTCGACGCGGGCGCCGATACGGTGATCGCGGGCTGCACGGAGCTTTCCGTGCTGAACGACGTACACCGCGAACGGCTTGCGGATCTGCCGATGACGGACGCGATGGACGTCCTTGTCAAGGCGTCGATACAGGGCGCCGGGGGGAAATTCCGTGAGCGGATTTAACGTCGTCTCGGAATATGCGATGCTCGGCGACCAGCCGCGGGCGGTGGAAACGCTCGCAAGCGGCGTAATCGGCGGCAAGCGATTCCAGACCTTGCTCGGCGCGACGGGCAGCGGTAAAACTTTTTCGATTGCGAACGTTATCGAGAAGGTGCAAAAACCGACGCTCGTGATTTCGCATAATAAGACGCTCGCGGCGCAGCTCTGCGGGGAATTCAAGGAGTTTTTCCCCGAAAACGCCGTCGAGTTTTTCGTCAGCTATTACGATTACTATCAGCCGGAAGCCTATGTGCCGTCAACCGACACGTATATTGAAAAGGATTCCGATATCAATGAGGAGATCGACATGCTGCGCCATTCGGCGACGGCGGCGGTGACCGAGCGGCGCGATGTGATCGTCGTGGCGAGCGTCAGTTGCATTTACGGGCTCGGCAGTCCGATCGATTACGAAACGCAGACTTTGTCGCTGCGTCCGGGAATGGTGAAGGAGCGGCGCGATATACTGACGCGCCTCGTTGAGATGCAGTACACGCGTAATGACATGGCGTTTGAGCGCGGGAATTTCAGGGTGCGCGGGGATAGCGTCGATATTTTTCCCGCGGGTTCCGAGAGCGCGGTCCGTGTGGAGCTTTTCGGCGACGAGATCGAGGCGATCAAGGATATCGACCCGCTGACGGGCGAAATACGGGCGCAGCGCAACCATGTCGCGGTTTTTCCGGCTTCGCACTATGTGACATCCAAGGAAAATATCGACCGGGCGGTCGGCACGATCGAGACGGAACTCGACGAACGGCTGACGTATTTTAAGGATCGGGGCATGTTGCTTGAGGCGCAGCGCATAGAACAGCGCACGCGTTACGACCTTGAAATGCTGCGCGAGATCGGTTCGTGCAAGGGCATAGAAAATTACTCCCGCCACCTCACGGGACTGCCGCCGGGCAGCCGGCCCTACACCCTTATCGATTATTTCCCGGATGATTTCCTGCTCGTTATCGACGAGAGCCACGCGATGCTGCCCCAGCTCCGGGCCATGTACAACGGCGACCGTTCCCGCAAGCAGGCGCTCGTGGACTACGGGTTCCGGCTGCCGTCCGCCTTGGACAACCGCCCCCTCAAGTACGAGGAATTCCTGAAGCTCGTGCCTCAGGCGGTCTTTGTCAGCGCGACGCCGGCGGACACTGAGCGTACGCTCAGCGGCGGCATTACGGCCGAACAGGTTATCCGCCCCACGGGATTGGTCGATCCCCGTATCGAAGTCCGACCGACGACAGGCCAGATCGACGACCTGATCGGCGAGATAAACAAGGTGACGTCCCGCGGCGAAAAAATCCTCGTGACCACGCTGACCAAGAAGATGTCGGAAAGCCTGACGGACTACCTCGCCAACGTCGATATCCGCGTGCGCTACCTGCATTCGGATATCCAGACTTTCGAGCGCATGGAGCTGATTCGCGATCTCCGTTCGGGGCTCTTCGACGTCCTCATCGGCATCAATCTCCTGCGCGAGGGCCTCGATATCCCCGAGGTGAGCCTCGTCGTGATCCTCGACGCGGACAAGCAGGGATTTCTGCGGAACGAAACCTCGCTTGTTCAGACGATCGGCCGCGCCGCGCGCAATGCGAACGGGCGCGTCGTCATGTACGCGGATGAGATAAGCCCGTCCATGCGCGCCGCTATCGACGAAACCGAGCGGCGGCGTTCCATTCAGCTCGCCTACAATGAGGAACACGGCATCACGCCAAAGACCATTGAAAAGTCCGTGCGCGAGGTGACGCGCGCCATGTTCGTCGCCGAGGAGCCGGACGACTATTACGAAACGCGCTCCGCTTCGGAAATGACGCGGAAGGAGCGTATCGAATACGTCAAGAAGCTCGAAAAGGAAATGCGCGAAGCCGCCGCGAATCTGGCGTTTGAGAAGGCGGCGCTGTTGCGCGACAGGATATTGGAACTGCGGACATGACGGGAGGGTTTTGGGTGAAGTGAAATGAGGCAGGTTTTTGCGGTAACGCGGACGGGGAAGCGCCGCAGAAGTCTACGCGCGCGTCTAAATTGATGACGATGACGGAGGGACGCGTGAGGCGTTGCGTGACGCGCCGTTGTAACCGGGGCATGTGTTCAAAGTGGTGGCGATGACATGCGCATACGCCCGAAATGGCTGACTCTGCGGGGACGGCGCAGAAGATCGCACATGTCCCGCGCAAGGGATCGGATGGGTGCGCAGCAGCCGCGCGGAGCGTGGCCGGAGCGAACGCGGAGCCCCGGAGAGCCCGGTGGGGCGCAGCCCCATGCGCCCTCATAAAAAACGAGGATTTCAGTGAAACCGGCGTCACGAAAGATTATAAGAATATAAAAGGAAACACGCGATAACGAGGCTCCGCCCGAAATCGGCGTCACGCAAAAGAAAGAGGAACGACTTTGGCAAAAGATATCTACATTAAAGGAGCAAACGAGCACAATCTCAAGAACATAGACGTGCGCATTCCCCGCGACAAATTCGTCGTGATCACGGGGCTTTCGGGCTCCGGGAAATCCTCGCTCGCCTTTGACACGATATACGCCGAGGGGCAGCGCCGCTACGTCGAGAGCCTGTCCGCCTACGCGCGCCAGTTTCTCGGGCAGATGGAGAAGCCCGACGTCGAATATATTGAGGGGCTTTCGCCCGCGATCTCCATCGACCAGAAGACGACGAACCGCAACCCTCGCTCGACGGTCGGCACGGTGACGGAGATCCACGATTATCTGCGGCTGATGTACGCGCGCATCGGCGTGCCGCACTGCCATATCTGCGGCCGGGAGATCACGAGCCAGACCGTCGACCAGATCGTCGATTACCTGATGGGGCTGGAGGAAGGGACGCATGTCAGCCTACTGGCGCCCGTGGTTCGCGAGCGTAAGGGCACGCACGAAAAGGTGCTCGAAACCATCCGCAAGGAAGGGTTTACGCGCGTGCGCGTCGACGGCGTTATCAACCGCCTCGGCGAGGATGAAATCAAACTTGAGAAGACCTATAAGCATACGATCGAGATCGTCGTTGACCGCATCGTCATTCGCCCGGATTCGGAGAGCCGCATAGCGGAATCGGTCGAAACCGCCATTACGCACGGGGACGGGCTTGTTATCGCGCATATTCAATATCACCACCCGGAACATCAGGACGCCGAAAACGCGGCGGAAGCGGTGTCAGGCGAAAAACTTGACAGCGCTACGGCGTCAGGCAAAACGCTTGACAGCTCCGAGGCGTCAAGTGAAAATCTTGACAGCGCGGACGTGTCAAGCAAACCGCTTTACGAGGAAGAAAAAATCCTCTCGACAAAGCTCGCGTGTCCGGAACACGGCGTCAGCATTGAGGAACTTGAGCCGCGCATGTTCTCGTTCAACAGTCCCTTCGGCGCTTGCCCCGTGTGCAACGGACTGGGGTTTATTCAGCGCATCGACCCCGAACTTATCATCACCGATCCGAGCCAGAGCATTCCGGGCGGCGCCTTGACAAAGGTTTTCGCCAGCATGGAATTCACGGGATTTTACCGCCAGATGATAGACGTGCTCGCGCGCAACCACAAAGTCGATCTGGCGACCCCGTGGAAAGACCTGCCTGAAAAATTTAAGAAGGAAGTCCTCTATGGCACGGGCAGCCGCCACCTGAAATACACGTACCGCAGCCGGTCGTCGGGACGGACGACGCAGATGGATCACGTATTCGAGGGCGTGCTGGTCAATATGGAGCGGCGCTACCGCGAATCTTCCTCGGATTTTATCAAGGAGAAGATGGAGCAGTACATGAACATCGAGCCGTGCGAAGCCTGCGGCGGCAAGCGGCTGAAGCCGGAAGTCCTCGCCGTTACCGTCGGCGGGAAAAATATCGCGGAGCTCTCCGACCTGTCGGTGCGGGACGCCCTCTCCTTTGTCAAGGGCTTGCGCCTGAGCGATAAGGACGAGCAGATTTCCGTTCAGATATTGAAGGAAATACGCGAGCGGTTTTCCTTCCTCGTCGACGTCGGACTCGATTACCTGACGCTCTCGCGGAGCGCGGGCACGCTTTCGGGCGGCGAATCGCAGCGCATCAGACTCGCGACGCAGATCGGCTCCTCGCTCGTCGGCGTTATGTACATACTCGACGAGCCGAGCATCGGCCTGCACCAAAAGGACAACGAAAAGCTGCTGAAGACGCTGCGGAATCTCACGGACATCGGCAATACGCTTATTGTCGTCGAGCATGACGAGGAAACGATGTACGCGGCCGACCATATTATCGACATCGGCCCCGGCGCGGGAACGCACGGCGGCAGTCTGGTCGCGGCCGGTTCCGTCGCCGATATCAAAAAGAGCAAAAAGTCCATTACCGGGCAATACCTTTCCGGAAAAAAGCAAATCGCGACGCCACAGGAACGCCGCGCGGGCAACGGCAAACTCATCAGCGTCAAGGGCGCCGCCGAAAACAATCTCAAAAACATCGACGTCGATTTTCCGCTCGGCATGTTTATTTGCGTCACGGGCGTTTCGGGGTCGGGCAAAAGCAGCCTCGTCAACGAGATACTGTACAAGGCGCTGGCGCAGCGCGTCAACCGGGCGCACGTAAAACCGGGCGCGCATGCGGACATCGAGGGCATCGATTTTATCGACAAGGTCATCGACATCGACCAGTCGCCTATCGGCCGGACGCCGCGCTCAAATCCCGCCCCGTACACGGGACTGTTCACGCCCATACGCGACCTGTTCTCACGGCTTCCCGAAGCAAAACTGCGCGGTTACGAAAAGGGCCGCTTCAGCTTTAACGTCAAGGGCGGGCGGTGCGAAGCCTGCAAGGGCGACGGCATTATAAAGATCGAGATGCATTTCCTGCCCGACGTCTACGTCCCCTGCGAGGTCTGCAAGGGGCGACGCTACAACCGCGAAACGCTCGAGGTGAAATATAAGGGCAAGAGCATTTACGACGTTCTCGAGATGACGGTTTCCGAAGCCGTGGAATTTTTCAAGAACATCCCGACGGTCACACGCCAACTCGAAACGCTCGAGGAAGTCGGGCTCGGCTATATCAAACTCGGCCAGCCGTCCACACAGCTTTCGGGCGGCGAGGCGCAGCGCGTGAAACTCGCGACCGAGCTCTCGAAACGCAGCACCGGGCGCACGATGTATATACTCGACGAGCCGACGACGGGGCTTCATTTCGCGGATGTCGACAAGCTGATCCAAGTCCTCGACACGCTCGTGAACGCGGGCAATACCGTGGTCGTCATCGAGCACAATCTGGACATTATCAAGCGCGCCGACCACATTATCGACCTCGGTCCCGACGGCGGCGACCGCGGCGGCACGGTTATCGGCGTGGGCACGCCCGAGGAAATCGCGAAGATAAAAAAATCTTATACGGGGGAATTTCTGCGGAAGATATTGTAGCGCGCGGCGGTCTGGAAAGTTGCCGGTAGCCGCGTTGGGTTCGGGGCGCATGGGGCTGTCCGCGCGGACTACTTACTGAAAGGGTGTGTTTGAACATTCTCATTACACCTATTTCAATATTTTTCCCAAACCACAGGACAGCCCCACCGGGCTATCCGCTGCAATTCCGCTCATGTTATCGATGTCATTGCGGGCCCCTCCCCGCAATCCCCCAGACCGGGGTATCTATGCGAGCGTAGTCCGCGGAATTTCCACTGCTATCCCTTGCGCGTCGCCGGCGCGCGGGCCGCGCTCCGGCTCCCCGGTGCGGGCCAAGCGGACGACACG
>JAISEX010000200.1 GCA_031263875.1 Eubacteriales Family XIII. Incertae Sedis bacterium
TTTCAGCGATCCCAGCTCGGCATTCGAGGCGGTGAAAAACAGCAAGGCTGACGCTTGTATGTTTGAATATACGTATTCCAAAATCACGTGTCAAAAACTCGGCGGTCTCGGCAGCATCAAATTACCGCAGGACGGCTATTATACGGATATCGGCGCACTGTCCGAAAACCTCGAACTGCTCGAACAGTTCAACGCGTTTTTGGACGAAATTACTGACGACGGGACCCTTGCGGACATTCAATCCCGGTGGATCGATAATTACGATTACACCGACCCGCCGGATCTGCCCGAATTCCCGGAAGCGGGCGCAAACGGAACGCTGACGGTCGCGACCGCGGGGACGCAGGAGCCGTATATATTCAAATCCGAAGACCAGTATACGGGCCTTGACGCTGAACTCGCGGTGCGGTTTGCCGCAAGCATAGACAAGACCGTCACGTGGGAATCGATGGAGTTTGCCGGACTGATACCCTATGTCGTGTCAGGCAAGGCGGATCTGTCGCTGTCCGGCATCTCCATAACGGAAGAACGCCAAAAACAGGTGCATTTTTCAAAACCCTATATCATTCAGTATGTCGGATTGGTTTACCGTGACGAGAGCGCGCAGGAGAGCGGCGGGGGTTTCTTGAACTGGCTGAAAAACAGCATCGACAGTAATCTGATCCAGGAAGGCCGTTACAAACTCGTCCTTGACGGGCTTGCCGTGACGCTAAAAATATCGGCGCTGTCGCTGATCATCGGCACGATCATCGGCTCGTTCGTCTGCTTTTTGCTGACGCGCAGAAACAAATTCATCAAGGGGATCGCCAAATTTTACTGCGGCTTTATCCACGGAACGCCTGAGGTGACGCTGCTTATGGTCGCCTATTATATCGTTTTCGGCAATTCGCATATCGGCGGCTATATCGTCGCGGTCGCGGCGTTTTCGCTTGTGTGCGGCGCGAGCGTCGCAACCAACCTCAGCGGGGCGATCGGCACGATCGACAAAACGGAAATCGAAGCGGCCCGTGCATTGGGATTTTCGCCGACGGGCACGTTTATGAAAATCACGCTGCCGCAGGCCGTCAGGCGCGCGCTGCCGGGCTATACCGAGGGCTTTGTGGGATTGGTGAAAAGCACGGCGGTCGTCGGGTACATCGCCATCCAAGACCTTACGAGAGCCACGGACATCATACGTTCGCGGACGTTTGACGCGTATTTTCCCGTAATACTCTCCGCGTTGATCTACCTTGCTCTGACGACGCTCCTGATCGTTATTCTCAAAGGTATCGTGAAGAAAGTGAATGGGAGGATCCCGGAATGAGTTTGCTGAGCGTTCGCAATTTATCGAAAAAATTCGGCGAAAACGTGATTCTCGAAAACGTGAACGCCGACATTGAACGAGGCGAAGTCGTCACGATAATCGGCCCTTCGGGCACGGGCAAAAGCACCTTTTTGCGGGCGTTGAACATGCTCGAACCGCCTTCGTCGGGCGAAATACTGCTTGACGGAGAGCGGGTGTCCGCCGGTAATATCAACGCTGTCCGCCGTAAAATGAGCATGGTGTTCCAAAATTTCGGGCTGTTTTCACATTTGACGGTTCTGCAAAACTTGACGCTCGGGCAGGTTTCGCTTTTGAAAAAAACAAAGGCCCAGGCGCGGGAAACCGCCCTTGAACTGCTGAAAACAGTCGGGCTTTCCGAACGCGCCGATTTTTATCCCGCGCAGCTTTCGGGCGGGCAAAAACAACGGGTGGCGATCGCCCGCGCTTTGGCGATGGAGCCGGAAATCATACTGTTTGACGAACCGACTTCCGCTCTCGACCCGGCAATGGTCAGCGAGGTCACAGCGGTCATCCGCTCACTCGCAAAAACGGGGATAACGATGCTGATCGTCACCCACGAAATGAAGTTTGCGGAGGATATTTCAAACCGCGTGTTCTATATGGACGAAGGCGGCATTTACGAATCGGGCACGCCGCACGTCATCTTCCAGGAGCCGACGAAGGAGAAAACGCAGAAGTTCATCAACCGAATCCGCAGTTTTGAATACGAAATCAACAGCGAGGACTATGATTTTTACGAGCTTCTCGGCGGTATCGAAACGTTTTGTTTCCGCAACGGTATTGACGGCAATATCGCGCGGAAGCTGTCGCTGGTAACGGAGGAATTGGTCAGCGATACGATCGTGCCGCGGTACGGGAATTGCGCACTTGTTATCAGCTATTCCGAAAAGCTGGATCAATACGAGCTGTGCGCGGCGTACCGGGGCGCAAACGAGAACGCCGTGGAGGTCGCCGACGAGCTTTCGGCAATGATTATCCGCAAATCGGCGAAGGAGATTTTTCATACGTTCGCAGACGGCACAAATGCGTTGCGGATATTGCTGTAGGAAACCGGGTAAGGAAGAATAAAACGGTACGGGGAAAGGCGCGTATTGCGTTTCGGCATCTCGCGTGTTTTTTGCGTTCGTGTAATAAATTGATTCGCCGTGGGAGGATAAGCGTGTCGTGTACTCTGCCCGCGCGATTGCGGCTATGACCGTAATGACAGACTTTGTGGCGGCGGCGCGGAAGGCCGCACATGTTCGCGCACGGGATAGGAGGGGTGCGCAGCAGCCACGGCGCGGATGTTGCCGCGAAGCGATGCCGAGAACCGAATCAGCGAATCAATCTCATATTTTCAGCGCGTGTCATGAGCGCCGGGGCCGAAGCCCCGCAGGGTATAGGAACCCATCCAGACCTGCCTGTAATGGTGGTATTTCTCCGCAGACTTCGTTATCGTCCTCTGCGTATCACCGGTACGCCTTCGTCCTGCTGCCTCGTCTGCGACGAAATACCGCCATTAACAGGCCTGTGAGTCCACGGAAGACGGATTTTTCTCAGAACACAGGCATAATTTTAAGTGCATACTGGTGGTACGTGCTTGAAATTTGCCGAAGTTCTGGGGAAAATCCGCTTCTGTGGACCGGATCTGGATGGGTTCCTATACCCTAAGCCCGGTGGGGCTGTCCTTATCATGTTCGAGGCACATTATTGTTAAATTTTTAACAATAATGTGCCTCATTTATTTCAAAACAGCCCCATGCGCCCGCTTCCTGCTCGCGATGAGAGAAAGCGGACGCTTTATCGCACATTTATTGGAAGTTGATGCGTATGCTGCCCATGTCCGAAGATACTTCGAGCTCGCCCTCCGCATGCGGAACGGAACGGTCGTGTTCGTTGCGGACCCTGTGGCCGTTCACGTACGCGTCGCCCAGGTCCGCCTCTATGTCCAGCGAAAGGCTGCTTTCCGGCTGGTCGAGGTCGAGTTTGATACTGCCCATATCGCAACTTATATCGGATTTGCCTTTGAGGATACCGGCGAGTTCCACGCTGCCCATAGCGCAGTTCATGGTAAGCCCTCCGGATTCGAAGCCGAACAGTTCCGCGCTGCCCGCGTCCAGATTGAGCGCCGCGTATCCCGCCGTCACGTTGTCCATTTTAAGCTCACCCATATTCGCGCTCACCATCAGATCATCCGCCGTGCAGCTCTCCAATTTGACGGCGCCCATGTTGGTGTCCACGCGCAGCTTGCGGGTATTCGTCTCCGATATCGTGATGCTGCCCATGTCGCAGCTCGCGTTTAGCTCGCCCGCGTTTAAACCGGTTACGGTGATCTTCGGGAGATTCGCCGTTATCTGGACTTTGTTCAGGGTGACGCCTTCCGGCACCGCAATTTCGACATAACCGTTATTGTTGTCGTAGAATGCACCGAATGCTCCAAATATGCCACCCCCGAGGCCAACCAAGTCGATCCCCGATCGCTTCGAGGTGACCGTCAGCGTATCCCCGTCTAGCTCTGCGCTGATCCCGCCGTAAATTTTCGGATTCCGCCCCTTGACGGAGAGTTCGTCGCCTCTCGTTATCTTCACCTGTGACAGCATCTCCGTCTTGACTATTATGTTTTTCACGTCCGGATAGACGCCGTCCACGCGCTCCATTTCGGACGCGTCCTCGTAATTCACGACCCGGAGGCCGGGACGCTCCCACACGAGCGACTGCATGCCGCCCTGGACATAACCGACACCGCCGACCACGATGCCGCCCATAATAAAAATGCCGGCGATTATTAAAAATATCTTTACCGTTTTACTCATTGTCCTCGCCTCCCTTCGCGTTTTCGGTCTCTACCTGTTGCATTTCGGGCTGCACAATGCCGGTATCCCAAAACTGCGGGCCTGGTTGCGCAGAACTAGTCGCTACAGGCTGCGCTTCCGGTGTTACTGAACCGGTATTCGCGGACTGCGGTTCCGGTTGCGTAAAATCGCCCTCTACGCGTTGCGGTTCCGGTGTTACCAAGCCGTTATTCACGGGTTGCGCCTCTGGTTGCGTAAAATCGCTCTTGGCGGGTTGCGCTTCCGGTGTTACTGAACCGTTATTCGCAGACTGCGCCTCTGGTGTTACCGAATCATTATTCACGGGTTGCGCTTCCGGTTGCGTAAAATCGCCCATGGCGGGTTGCGCTTCCGGTGTTACCGAACCGTTATTTACAGGTTGCGGTTCAAACGGCCGAAAACCGCCCGCGGCGGGTTGCGCTTCCGGTGTTACCGAACCGTTATTTACAG
>JAISEX010000128.1 GCA_031263875.1 Eubacteriales Family XIII. Incertae Sedis bacterium
CGCCAAAGGTGAGCGTAATGGTATCGCCACCTGCCTCCGCTGTAGCGCTAACCGTAACGCCTTCGGGCAGATCCGTAAACCAATCCGAAACATCCCTACCGTCGAGTTCGTCAGCCACGGTATAATTCTCGTTTAACGTGACCGTGACTGTCGGCGGATTTTCCGTATCGGCGAGCGCTTCGTTGTCGATGGTGACAGAGCCGTCTATGGTCGCAGCGTCGGTCACCTCGACGGGCAGCGCAAGAAAGCCTTTGTTCGTTCCGTCCGTCGTGTTTTCATATGTGATACCGTTCTCGCCACCCTTCTTGCTCCAGTAGGCCGTCACGTCGCTACCGTATTTTATTATATCGGTAGTGTCGTCTCCAAACTCATACGGTGCATCATACGAGGCTTCGTCCCACGCGATAACCACGCCGGGGCTTGTGATGGTCGGACTGCCTGAATACATATATATCACCTTGCCGGAGCCGAGAATGGCGTCCCCGTAGGCGAATACAAGGCCGTCGGTGATATTGATAGTGCCACTGTATGTTCTTATCGCCTCGCTGTTTACTGCGCTGACTATGCCTCCGCGTACATTGATGGTAGCACCATCATTGCCATAAATGCTCTGGTTATAGTCGTTATTCCCCGCCTCGGCAGCGCGGGAAGTGACGGTGCCTCCGTTGACAGTAACTTCGCCATTAGTTCCATCGATGTAAATGGTGCTGATTGAACGCTTCATGCCGCTGGCGATAATCGTACCACTGTTTATCGTAACACTGCCATTAGCACTGTCAATCTCGATTGCATGGGCGACTTTTCCAATTCCTGAAGTATTCGCACTAACCGTGCTCTCGCCATTGACCTCAATACTATGGCCTGTAATAGCACGGCTGTCGCCCTCTTCAGTGATAACGGTACCACCGTTTATTGTAACTTTGACACTATCATTGCCGTAAATACCATAGCATTCACCACCATCCCCGCCGCTTGCGGTAACAGTCCCGGCAACGACTACCTCACCTCTGCAGTAAACACCGTAGCCGTAATATCCATCGCTGCGGACTGTTCCTCCTTTATTGACGGTGACTTGGGAGCCGGTGCTGCTGGCAGTGTCAATAGCATAGCTAGAAGCCTCACTACCTGGAGCGCTGGCGCTTACCTCACCGCCATTTATCGTAACTTCATTATTACCTCCGCTGACACTAATGCCAAAACTATTGGAATACTCTCCTGTGACGCTCGCGCTTACCGTGCCTCCGTTTACCGTAACTTCGCACTGTAGTCCACGTGAGTAAATGCCATAGGCACTCTCTCCTGCGCTATTGGTAGCATTGACTGTGCCACCAGATATTACAGCTTCTTGATAATTCCCAAGGTGAATGGCAGCGCAATAGTCACTCCCCGTGGCATTGGCGGTTACCGTAGCGTCACCGCTGACAGTGACTATGCTGTAACTAGCATCACCATCAAGATGAATGGCGTGGGTACCGGCTCCGGTGGCGCTTATCGTACCGCCGCTCACCATAAGAGTGAAGTTTTGATCGATAACGTAAACGCCCTTAGCATTATCTCCCGTAGCGCTGATTTCGCCACCGATCATCTCAAATGCGCCTGCTCCCTGCAGATAAATAAGAGCACCCTCCCACTGGCTGCTCCCAGTTCCCTTATACGTGGCATTCCAGATCAACTTCACGTCTTCTGGTATATTCAGCTCAAGCGTTTCACTTACGCCGGTCATGCTTCCGGTAACGGTGACCGACCCGTCTTCATCCGCCGCATCAAGAGCAGCTTGAATCGCTTCTTCGATTTTAGCGACCGTATCGGTTACATCTGCAACGCCTATTTCAACAACCGAGTTACTCGCCTTCAGGCTCGGCTGCGCGCCAAGACTCAGCGTCCCTTTTGCGGGCGCTGTTTGCGTCGGTGTATCAAGTGTGGATTTTGGATTTATTTCGGATGACGCCGCGGAAACGGGCGTATCGTTTGCGAATATCGGCAGCGGGATCATGGCTAACGCCAGAACCACCGTCATTAAAAACGCCAGGCACTTTCGCCTAAAACGTCTTTGAGCGGGCCTTATACTAGCGGGTGCCCCCCCCCCCCTCGGGTTTCTTGTTATGGGATCCTGTGGCAATTACTTTCGTTGTCATTTTGAAAAACTCCTTACCCCCTCGCCGCATATGGCAGGCGTTTTCAATTCCGCCGCGCACGCTAACGCGCCGCTACCGCGACGTCCTTATTCAGTTCTATTCCCCCTACTAACGATTATAATTTGTATAAACTTTAATCTTTATATGAATTATAATCGCAAAGCCAAAGAATATCAACCGTTTTATATTTTGTTAAAATTTCGTGCCGTTTGGTTACCTGCCGGAGAAAAGGGGGCCGGCACGGGGTGAGTGCTTACGTGGTAACCTGATTCTCGCTTCCAGTGGCGCTTGCGCGGTAAAGGTGACGCCGTATAAGAACGGAAGTGTCGTATATCTTGCCCGCACAGAGGAGCCGGAGCGAGGCAACGTTCACTCCCTGCGGTCGCTCTCTCCTCCGCTCGCGTTGCTCGCTTCGCTGTCCTGTTTTACACTGCGGCTGAAGCCGCGTAAAACAGGCACGAGCGAAGGCGACGCGCAAGGGATAGCAGCAGAAATTCCGCAACGTTCGCGTCGCTGTCATCTTCCTCCTTGCGGCACACATGCGAAAAACACGTTACTGGTTGCGGAATTGCAGCGGATAGCCCGGTGGGGCGAAGCCCCATGTGCCCGCATTATCGGACACAGCGGAATTCTTTGCAGCAGGCTCACGCAAAAGCCTATTCCAGCAGCAGAACCTCCGCGGGGTCGATGCGGATGTCGATGGAGAAGGAAACGGCGGGATCGCCGAGGGCGTCCCATTTGTCGTTCACCATTTTGATGCGGATGGCGGCGTGTTTGCTTCCCGGGTCCGCGCCCTCGGGGGAG
This sequence comes from Eubacteriales Family XIII. Incertae Sedis bacterium, assembly GCA_031263875.1. GTDB lineage: Bacteria > Bacillota > Clostridia > Peptostreptococcales > Anaerovoracaceae > JAITEX01. Next base: position 2,940 of record JAISEX010000128.1, read on the forward strand.
ATCATCGCGATCACGGAGAACATTTCGCGCACGATCTTGTCGATGCGGCAGGCAAAGACGTTTGCGTGTGCGTCGCCGGGAAGCGGCTCTTTCTGCGACAGGCCCCGGCTGATATGGGCGGCTTTGATCGCGTGGGAGCGCACGCCGATATGCTTCACTTCTTCGGGAACCGCCGCCGCGACGTCGAGCTCCAGGTTCCAGTCTTCCGCAAACACGCGGTGTTCGCCGGTCTTGCGGGCACGCGAAAAGTTCTTGCAGCCGGAGATCAGCGCCGCCGCGAGCGTGCGCGGCTTCAAAAACATGTCCTGCGTCGGGACGACGTTTTCACTCTTTCCGTGTTCGAGCACACAGACGTCATCGCTGATCCGGTAGACTTCGTTCCTGTTATGCGTGACGTAGACGACGGGTTTGTCGAAGCCGCGGAATATCTCCACGAGTTCCATTTCGAGCTGCCACTTGAGATAACTGTCCAGCGCGGAAAGCGGCTCGTCAAGTAAAATAGTTGCGGGTTCGCCCACGAGCATCCGCGCGAGCGCGACGCGCTGCTGCTGGCCGCCGGAAAGCTGGCCGGGATATTTATTTTTGCTGTCAAGCAAATACATTGACGCAAGTTTTTCTTCCGCAATGCGCCGCCGCTCCGCGCGGCTGCCGCGCGCCGCCGCCATAACGTTTTCCGTCGCGGTCATATTCGGGAACAGGGCGTAGTGCTGGAACAGATAGCCGACTTTGCGTTCACGCGTCGGCAGATTTATGCGCTTTGCGGAATCGAACAGGACGCGGCCGTCGAGCTCGATCCGCCCCTCGTCGGGCGTTTCAATGCCGGCGATGCATTTGAGCGTCATGCTTTTCCCGCTGCCGGAAGCGCCGAGCAGCGCCAAGATTCCGCCGCTCGTTTCAAATTTGACGTCCAGCGTAAATTTTCCGAGTTTCTTTTTGATGCAGGCCGACAGCGTCATATCGTCACCGTACCGCCCGCCGCGGTCTTCCGCGTGCGCGCCGAGAACAGGTTCATCAGCAGCATGCAGGCGAAGGATATCAGCATGATAACGACGACCCACATATAGGATTTTTCGCGGTTCCCGCCCGCGACCGCGGAGTAGATGGCGAGCGACATGGTCTGCGTCTTGCCGGGTATGTTGCCCGCGAGCATAATGGTCGCGCCGAATTCGCCGAGCGCTCTCGCGAAGGTCAGAACCAGCCCGCTGATTATTCCCGGCTTGCATCCGGGCATAATGACGCGCCAGAATATGCGCGCCTCGCTCATGCCGATGGTGCGGCCCGCGTAGATGAGTTCCCGGTCGAACTGCTCGAAAGCGCCGCGCGCGCTGCGGTACATCAGCGGGAACGACACGACCGTCGCCGCGATAATGGCGCCCGTCAGCGTGAAGACCACCGAAACCTGCATGGCCGCGAGCATGTTTCCCAAAAGGCCGTTCCGCCCGAAGATAAGGAGCAGGAAGAAGCCCACCACGGTCGGCGGCAGGACGAGCGGCAGCGTCAGGATGCCGTCCACAAACGCCTTCATGCGCCGCAGTTTCACGACCTGTTTTGCGATGTACAGGCCGAGGATAAACGAAACCGAGGTCGCCGCTGCAGCGACCTCGATCGATAACACTATCGGTGACAAAAGTTCCATATCACATATTATAAAGCATTACAGAACCGTAAAGCCCGCTTTTTCAAACACGGTTTTCGCGTCGGCGCCGCTCAGATATGCAAGGAAGGCTTTCGCCGCGTCCTGATTCGCGCTTGCCGCGATGACGGCTTCCGGATAGAGCACGGGCTTGTGCGTTTCCGCGGGAGCCGCGAGAACCACCTTGACGTTCGTGGACGTGAGCGCGTCCGTCTTGTAAACGATGCCGCAGTCCGCGTCGCCGGATTCGACCCACGAGAGCACCTGCTTCACGTCTTCGCCGAGAGATGCCTTCGCCTTTACCTTATCCCATGTCTTGTAGTATTCGAAAATCTGCTGCGTGTACTGACCGACCGGCACGTTCTCGCCGCCGACCGCAACGCGCTTCACCGTGTCCGCCGCCACGTCTTCAAACGACTTGATATTAAGCGTGGAATTCGCCGGCACCACGAGGACTACATCGTTGCCGAGCAGATCCTTGCGCGTATCCGAAACGATGAGGTTCTTTTCGGCGAGGGCATCCATCTGCTTCGCGCCCGCGGAGATAAAGATGTCGCATGGCGCGCCTTCCTCGATCTGCGTCTGGAGAGCGCCCGAGGAACCGTAATTGAAATTGATCTTCACGTTCGCGTTATCCGCCATGTACTTCGCGCCGAGCTCGTCCAGCGTTTCCGTCATGCTCGCCGCCGCCATCACGGTCATCTCGACGGTTTTCGTTTCCGCAGGCTGGTCGGATTTTTCCGGAGCCTTGTCCTTGTCCCCGCAGGCCGCCAAGCCGAGCGAAAGTGAAAGAACCAGCATCATACTGATAAGGAATATTCCTAACTTCTTCATTCTCATTTCACAACCTTTCTCTGTCCCCACAGGCAAAACAACAAGCGCCTGACAGAAACCATCTATTAAGTAATAAACAACAAGACTCACGAATGAGTCTGTTGCAATGGTACTATATCATGAATAGCCAGTCAGTTAGCCCGACAACTTTTTTAAATTGACAGATAAGATTTATAAATCAATGATTTCGCTGCAGGCAATAGCGGGGCGCATGGGGCACTCAAAAAGGCGCTTTTCGTACATGCTCTTACGGAAGGTTTTTTCGCGATTACTCACAAATCATGCACTCGTGCCCCACCGGGCTATCCGGGGCTCCGGCCGCTTCGCGGCTGCTGCGCACCCCTCCTATCCCTTGCGCGAAAAATGCGAGAAAAGCGCCAATCACACCCAGCCCCCTCTACGGCGCAACCATTCACCTCATGCCCGCACCCCACAAGCGGGCGAACAAATCACGGGCATCCCCCGCTCTCTGCCGTCTCCCGTCATTTTCCTGACGTACGCTGAAAACACAGTGGCGAACTAAAATTTCGCGGAACTAAAATTTCGCGCACAAATATCTTGACATATCATGGGGGGGGGGGGGGGTAAAATGTAATATGAGTTAGCAGTAGGCAACTGGCGCGTTTTGATTACCGGGAAATAATGAATATAACGTTCTCTTTTCAAAACGCAAAGAGAGCAACCACCTGAATGGTGAAAGGAGAATGAGCGGAATGAATGGAATCGAAATAATATGGACTGTTATCAATCACATCAACGCATATATATGGCAGGGTTTGCCGGGGATACTAAAAGCCCTGATAAGCGCTTTGGTGTTTGTGCTTGTTTTCAGGAAACAGATCAAAGCACATCCGGTTGTGTTTTACCTCTATCCAACTCTGTATTTGATATGGGGTATTGTGCGTAAAATCGGCGAAACTCTGAATCCGTCAGGTTTCTATGAATCACTCGGCGGGGACGGATCGTGGGTTTGGAATATCTACTATTGGGCTGAAGAGCTTGGACTTGGCGTTATGTTTGGGATTGCACTCATCATTATCGTGATGTTCATCGGAGTGCTTCCCCAAAATAAGCTTGTGAAGAACCTCTTTACTATCAGGACGGAAATGTCTATCATCGGCGCAACGATACTTATGGGACATGGAATCGCGTATTTCCCAACTTCCGTTACCGACATGGATACTATGGGCATCATCCTTTATATAATCTTGGGACCGGTTATTCTGGCGCTTCTTGTCATTCCTTGGATTACTTCATTTAGAATTATACGCAACAGAATGAAGGCCGGCACATGGAAGAAACTTCAGACCTATTTAGGCATCCCGCTTTTCGTCGGTATGCTTGTGTTTGGCTTTATCCTGAATCTGCTCTGGTCTGTAGATTATCCTTTTATGGATGCATGGGAGGTAACTACCTCACCATGGGATGACAGTGTGCCAATTTCTTTGGGCGAGGGTGTCATGCACGCGGAGCAACTCGTAGCCACCAAGATATATCTGGTATTGCTGGTGTCGTACATTATCCTCAGAATCAAAAAGGTCAGGAAAAGCAATGCAACGGCGGCAGGCCTCACAGCGAAACATAACGAAGTCGCATAATCTCCCGGCGATGAGAACACGAGGGTATCTCGGGGAGCCGGAGCGCCGTCATATACTGCGCGTGGGTCGGAATGGGGGACGATGGGATGGTGTTTGCGGGAGATGTAGGATAATGTGCCGTTATAGATGTGGCGTCTGTCCGCAGTGATGACGATGAGAGGGAGCGGCGTCAGCCGCGACGCGCAAGGGATAGAAGCGGAAATTCCGCAGACTACGCTTGCAGATACCTCGGTCTGGGGGATTGCGGGGCAAGCACGGAATGACAGACGCTGGCATGAGCGGAATTGGAGCGGATAGCCCGGTGGGGCTGTCCTGTTATTATTTTCGATTCGTGCGTAAATTCCATTATTTTCCATACGCAAAACGCCTGATAAGGCCGCTTGGGGCAGCCCCATGCGCCCTAAGCTGCATACGGCAGCCGCCAATTTTCAGAGATTATCGAATATCACCCCAGCGCCTGCTCCAGATCGGCGATCAGATCCTTCGCGTCCTCGCAGCCGACGGAGAGCCGCAGCGTGTCCTCGTAGACGCCGGCAGCCGCGGCGACCTCTTTCGGCTGGCCGAAATTTATGGAGGTCATGGGATGCACGATCATGGATTTCGCGTCGCCGACGTTCACCATGTAATCGAAAATGCGGACCCGCTCGAGCACGCGCTTCGCCGCGTCGAGGCCGCCCTTCAGCCGAATCGACATCATCGCGCCGGGGCCGCCGACGGGGAAATATTTTTTCGCGAGCCCGTAATATATGCTCGACGCAAGACCAGGGTAAGAAATTTCCTTGACAGCCGCGTGGCCTTCGAGAAATTCCGCGACGCGCAGCGCGTTGGCCACGTGACGCTCCATGCGCAGCGAAAGCGTTTCAAGCCCCTGCATCAGATAGAACGACGTCTGCGGGCTGATATGCGCGCCGAATTCCGTCAGATATTCTATGCGCATTTTTTTCGTAAACATTTCGCGGCCCAAAGTTTCGGCGCCGATGGTGTCCTTGTGCTCGCCGTAGAAGGCGTCCATATGCGGAAATTTGCCGCTCAGCCAGTCGAAATCGCCGCGCTCCACACAGACGCCCGCGATGCTGTTGCCGTGGCCGTTCAGATATTTCGTGGCGGAATAACAGACGATGTCCGCGCCGAATTCAAACGGGCGCAGCAGGTAGGGCGTGGCGAACGTGTTATCAACGACAAGCGGAACGCCGTGCGCGTGAGCGATCTCGGCCACGCGCTCGATGTCGATAATATTGCAGAGCGGATTGCCGATACTCTCGATAAAAACGGCCTTCGTGTTCTCGCCGATGGCGGCCGCGAAGGACTGCGGATCGTCTTCATCACTGACGAAGGTGACGTGGACGCCATAACGCGGGAACAGCTTGTTAAACATGGTTTGCGAGCCGCCGTAGATGGTCCGCGACGCGACGATATCGTCCCCGGGCGAAGCGAGATTGAGCAGCGCGCTCGAAATGGCGGCCATGCCGGAACCCATGGCGATCGCCGCGCTTCCCCCTTCGAGCGACGCGATCCGCTTTTCGGCGGCCGCGGTGGTCGGGTTGGAAAAGCGGACGTAGGACGTGCCCTCCTCCTGATAGGAAAACAGCCTGATGCTGCGCTCGTACTCGCCGATTTCAAAGGCGGCGCTCTGGTATATCGGCACGGCCTTTGCGCGGTTGTGCTCGGCGGGGTTGTAACCCGCGTGAAGCTGCCGCGTCGAAAATCCCAGTGAAGTGTCGTCAAATGCTTTGTACGTCATAATCGCCTCCGTTAATCTCTCGCCAATAATTTCACGCCGTCCGGTTCGCCCGCGTTTTCGGCGAACGACGCAAGCTGCCGCAGAAAAAGCGCGTTCGGCTTGCAGGAAGAAACGCACAAGCCGCACCCCATGCAAGCACTTTCGTCGATGTCAACTTTTTTGCTTGACATAAATGAAAGCGCACCGAAGGGGCAACGCTTTACACATGATCCGCAGCCGATACAATCCTCCGCACGCACCGAGACGGCTTTGCTTGCCGCCGGCCATACGCGGCCGCTGTTTCTTCTTTCGCGCGAACGAAACAGATAACAACAGTCCGTACAACAGTTGCAAATACCGTGCGGGCTTTCCGTATGCACGAGCCCGTCCCGGTCGGCCCGCGCGAGAACTTCCTTCGCTCCCGCAAGCGTGATCTCTTTCGACACGCCGCGATCCGGCCAGGTATTCGTTCCGCCCTCAAATGAAATGCAGACGTCCTTCGCGTGACCGCAGCCGTTCTTCAGCGACCGGCAGTCGCAGTTTGTCAAGTAAATCGCTTGACCGTCACCTGCTTTCGATTCGAGAAGCGCAACGCTTTCGCCGAGGGTCAGCACGATATCTTCGGTGGGGCGTCCGCCCGCCCTGCTCCAGTCCAGCCCGTCATAATAACGGTCGAAGTATAAGGCTTCGATTCCGTCCCGCGTTTCTTCGGGTATCGAAAGATAGACGCCGCGCTCATGAACCGCAACGATAGTATAGCGCGCGAAGAAATCCGTGACCGCGTAGCGCGTCGGAACAGATGGTGCGGCATCGTTTTCCGCAACGGAAATAACGCCGCGGCGGTACGCCGTGTCAAGGAATTCGCTTGACGCGGTTTTGTCCGTAATACCGGGCGCTTCATCTTCGCTCAGCGCTTCACGGGCTTCGTCCGCCGTAAAGGAATCACGATCTCCCAGCGCCGCGATCAACCGCCGTTCCCGGTCGGCCAATATTATCTCAACGATGCCATCAGCCGCTTCCGGCACGCCGAAGTTCGCGTGGACTTTATCTCTCATTTCGTTCGTCGTTTTCGCCTCTTTTCTTCGCGTAGCCGGCGGGAAACGCCTCGCCGTTCGCATAAGCCCTGCTATAAAACCCGCATTGCGCGGTATAGTACCACAACGTACTTGCTTACAAAACGCGCGGTATGCGGTATATTGGGCGGCACATTATGCGTATACGCCCAGGTAGTTATTGACATAATTTTACATCATCCGAGAACCCGACCGCTCTTTCGCCCCAACCATACGCAGTGGCAGTTATTTCAACCGGCCGAAGGTTCCGCAACACGTTTCTTTCCCTACTATTATATACTCTCCATCCGTTCGCATTACACGCGCAATTTCATATATAACATATATGTTTTATATTATATTAACAGAAGCAACTATATGTCAAGGGGTACTTCTGAAAACTCATGTTGCGCGGATTTGCCGTGAAGTTTGCCGCGATTCATAGGCGAAAAACGCAGGAATACTGGTGGTATTTCGAGGCTTTTCGCCGAAGAAGCACGGGGAAATGCGCGGCAAAGGCGCGCAACAGGGGCTTTCAGAGGTGCCCAAGGGTTTCGTTCATGCTGCCCGTGCGGTACCCCGCCAACTCGAGCGACGTGTACACGAAACCGATCCGCTGAAATCCCGTCAACACCTTTTCGCGCACCGCCGCGCCCATGAGCTGCGGGAATTCCGACGGGTCGATCTCTATGCGCGCCTGCTCGCCCGCCGTGCCGTGGACGCGCACGCGCACCTGCGTGAAGCCGAGGTCGAGAAGGAGCTGCTCCGCCTTGTCCACGCGCAGCAGTTTTTCCGCGCTGATGGTGTCGCCGTACGCGAAACGCGACGAGAGGCAGGCGAATGACTGCTTCTCCCACGTCGGCAAACCGAGCGCTTTTGAAATCGCGCGTATCTCGTTTTTGCTGAGCTCGGCTTCGCGAAGCGGGCTTTTGACGCCGAGTTCACCGACCGCCTGCAGCCCCGGCCGGTAATCGCCCTCGTCGTCGAGATTGCTTCCTTCCGCGATATGCGCCACGCCCTCGGCCCGCGCTATTTCGCCGATTTTCGTGAACAGCTCCGTCTTGCACAGATAGCACCGGTTCGGCGGATTTTGCGCAAAGCCCTCGATATCGAGTTCTTCGGACTCGACGACAACGTGCCGGATCCCGTTTGCCGCGCAGTATTCCCGCGCCTCGCGGAGTTCGCGTTCGGGAAACGAACACGACCGCGCCGTGACCGCGATGATATTATCGCCCAGCGCGTCGTGCGCGACCCGCAGCAAAAACGTCGAATCCACCCCGCCCGAAAACGCAACGGCAAGACTCCCGTAACCCGCTATAATATCCCGCAGGTCGTCGTACTTCGCCGCCAGCGCCTCACCGATTTCCGGCATACTGTCCTTTGTCATCGTTGATCTCCCTCTTTTCGCATTTTCGCTTTTTACTCTGGACTACGCTACGCGCACCATCCGTCATTCCGAGTAGATGTATCTTTGCGGGCGCATGGGGCTAGCGCCCCACCGGGCTTAGGGTATAGGGACCCATCCAGACCCGCCTGTAATGGTGGTATTTCACCGCAGACTTCGTTATCGTCCTCAGCGTATCACCGGTACGCCTTCGTCCTGCTGCCTCGTCTGCGATGAAATACCGCCATTAGCAGGTCGAAGAGTCCACGGAAGACGGATTTTTCTCAGAACACAGGCACAATTTTAAGAGCATACTGGTGGTACGTGCTTAAAATTTGCCGAAGGTCTGGGGAAAATCCGCTTCTGTGGACCGGGTCCGTATGGGTCCCTATACCCTACGGGCTCCGCTTCGCTCCGGCCCGGCGCGTCGCTCCGCTTTAGCGCCGTGGCTGCTGCGCACCCCTTCTGTCCCTTGCGCGTCGCGGCTTCGCCGCTCCTTTTACGTCGTTCTCCATTCCAGTGTTTGCGCTTCGCGCAAATTCGCACATACTCAGAGCGCAAAACTTTTTCATAGTATAACGCCGCCGCCCACCACCGTATCGCCGTCGTACATCACAGCCGCCTGACCGCGTGTGACCGCGCGCTGTGGCTCGTCAAACGTTATCGTTATTTCATCCTCGTCCGTTCGCACCGCCGAAGCCGGGCTTGCGGACTGATTGTACCTGATTTTCGCGGCGACGCGCACCGGCCGGTCCAAATCACCCGCGCCGACGGATATCAGATTGACGTCTTTCATGACCACCGTATCCGTAAACAGATCCTCGTTCGCGCCAAGCACCACCTCGTTCGTGCGCGGGCGAATCTCCGTCACGTAACGCGGCTTCCCGAAAGCCGTGCCGAGCCCCTTCCGCTGGCCGATCGTGTAATGGATAATGCCCTCGTGTTCGCCGAGAACATTCCCGTCCGCGTCGATAAAATTTCCGCGCTCCATGCCCGCCATCGCACCACTGTCAAGCATATACCGCGCGATAAATCCGGCATAATCGCCGTCACGCACAAAGCAGATATCCTGGCTGTCCTTCTTGTGCGCGTTCACAAAACCGTGCGCCTCGGCTATGCGGCGTATCTCCGTTTTCTTCATATCGCCGAGGGGGAACCGGGTGCGCGCCAACTGCTCTTGCGTAAGCATGTAGAGCACATAACTCTGATCTTTCGTCTTATCCTCCGCCGCCAAAAGCAGGTACCGCCCCGAATCCTTATCGGGAATTATGCGCGCGTAATGCCCCGTCACAACGCAGTCGAATCCGAGCTGCTCCATGCGCCGGTACAGCCTGTCGTACTTGATGTAGCGGTTGCAGTCGATGCACGGATTCGGCGTTTCGCCCGCGAGATAAGCGCGGCAGAACCGGTCTATCACCTGCGCGCGAAAATCGTCGGCGAAATCGAAAATGTAAAACGGTATGCCGATCTCCGCGGCGACGCGGCGCGCGTCCTCCGCATCCTCAAGCGAACAGCAGGTACGGCTTTCGCACTCGCCCACGTCCTCGTTATCGATCAAGCGCATCGTCACGCCCGTGCAATCATATCCGCGCCCCTTCATAAAGAGAGCGGCGACGGAACTATCCACGCCGCCGCTCATCGCAATCAGAGCTTTTTTGTTATCGATTCCGCTGTCAAGCATTTTACCTTACTCATTACCTGTCCGCATAGTTGTCAAGTATTTTGCTTCACACATTACGCGTCCGCACGGCCGCCAAGCATTTTACTTTACACGTCACTCACTCGCATAGCTGTCAAGCATTTTACTTTACGCGTTACGCACTCGCGTCACTGTCAATCATTTTACTTTACGCGCTACGCGTCCGCACGACCGTCAAGCGTTTCGCTTCACTCGTCACGCATTCGCGCAGCCGTCAAGTATTTTACTTGACGCTTCACATATTCAGCATAAACGCGCTTTGTTCCTCCTGCGCTCTTACGCTGTCAAGCAATTCGCTGACCGTTACGCCCGCAAGCTGTTCGCGTATCACCTCATCCAACGCCTCGTAGACTTTTACGCGTATCACCCGCTCGATATCCGGTGCGCCATTCGTCACGGTTTCCTCGGTTTTCTCCGTCAGGCCCTGCTCGATCGGCGCGAGTACGTCCCACGCCGTAATGCCGTCCGCCGCGCGCGCGAGCTTGTAGCCGCCTTTCGGCCCCTTGACGGACGTCAGCAGTTTCGCCTTTTTCATCTGCGCGAATACCTGCTCGAGATATATCTTCGATATGCCGAGCCGGTCCGCCACGCTGCTCACGGAAACGTTCTCGTCCCGCGCGGTTCTGTCGGCTATAATTATGGCCGCGGCAAGCGCGTACCTGCCCTTAACGGAAATCTTCATATTTACATTCCTGTTCTTTCATTTGATTTTACTCAGTTGCACATTATCGTATCTATTTTTATGCCATTCGCCAATCCCAATGCGGGCGCATGAGGTACGCAAAATGACTTTGTAATTAATCGCGGGGCATTCCTACGCGCGAACATTTACGAAAAACGGTTTCTTATTTTTGCGTACCCCACCGGGCTCTGCGGGGCTCCGCTCTGCTTCGGCCGCTTCGCGGCTGCTTCGCACCCCTCCGATCCCTTGCGCATCGCCGTCGCTCGTGCCTGTTTTACGCGGCTTCAGCCGCAGTGTAAAACAGGACAGCGAAGCGAGCAACGCGAGCGGAGGAAAGAACGACCGCAGGGAGTGAATGTTGCCTCGTTCCGGCTCCCTTATGCGGGCAAAGTACACGTCACGTCCGTCCTCACCACGGCGAATCACTCTCTCACTCACGCAACAAAAACAGCGCGAGAACGAACTTCGACTCGAGCATTCTTATCATGCCGTCCTCCTGCCGCCTTATATATCATACCAACTTACTATGTTATATTCAAGCGTACGGAAGATTTGATTCGCGCTGATACACTTTTTCAATGAATCCGATATGACGCGCAAGGATACGGACGACGGCAGGGGAAGGGGCTCACGCCCGGTTCTGTTCTCGCGC
>JAISEX010000129.1 GCA_031263875.1 Eubacteriales Family XIII. Incertae Sedis bacterium
GATGTCAAGTAAAATGCTTGACACGCTCGCCGGCGCGAATATCGACCTTATCGTGCTCGCCGGTTACATGAGCATACTCCCGCCCGAAATTATACGGGCGTACCCAAAGCGCATCATCAATATTCACCCGTCGCTTATCCCGAAACACTGCGGCAAGGGCTATTACGGGATCCGGGTCCACGAGTCCGTGCTTGCGGCGGGGGAGCGCGAGAGCGGAGCCACCGTCCACTATGTCGACGAGGGCGTGGATACGGGCGAGATCATCGTGCAGGAGCGCGTTCCGGTGATGGCCGGCGATACGGCGGAAACGCTTGCCGCCCGCGTACTGGAGACGGAACACGTTATTCTTATCCGCGCGATACAAAAGATATTGAAAAAATGAGGGAAGCGGCGCGAACTCTCATTGCGACTTTCTTTCTTCGGAGGCAACAGATCGCTACACGGTACCGGTTGGCATTATATAATATAATCAATTAACGGCAATAGTTTTTCAGTATAAATAATTACCATCAGCGAAGGAGGCGAAATATGGCGGCACGAGCATTGATAAGCGTATCGGACAAGACGGGCGTGACGGAGTTTGCGCGGGAGCTCGCGGCTCTCGGTTACGAGATCGTTTCGACGGGCGGCACCCATAAGGCGATCGAGGAAGCGGGCGTTCCCGTGACGGGGATAGCGGACATCACGGGCTTTCCCGAATGTCTTGACGGCCGCGTGAAAACCCTGCATCCCGTCGTCCACGGCGGCATCCTCGCGATGCGCGGCAAGGCCGACCACATGAAACAGATCGCCGATCTCGGCATTGAAACCATCGACATCGTCGCCATCAATCTCTATCCCTTCAAGGCGACGATAATGAAACCGGGCGTCCTGCTCGAGGAAGCGATCGAGAATATCGACATCGGCGGCCCGACGATGCTGCGGAGCGCGGCAAAAAATCACCGGGACGTCGCGGTGGTCTGCGATCCCGGCGATTACGGCCAGATCGTCGCCGAGCTGCGGGAAACCGGCGAGGTGAGTGGCGAGGCGAAGTACCGTCTGGCGCTGAAAGTTTTCGAGCATACCGCCGCCTACGACGCGATGATAGCGGATTATCTGCGGAAGGAAAAGGGGATACCGCTGCCGGACAATCCGACGTTTACCTATGAGAAAATACAGCCTTTGCGCTACGGAGAGAACCCGCATCAGAGCGCGGGCTATTACGCGGAAACGAAGCCGCATGCGGGCGCTCTCGTGCGCGCGAAGCAGCTTCACGGCAAGGAACTTTCCTTCAATAATATCAACGATACGAACGGCGCGGTGATGTGTCTGCGCGAATTCGACGAGCCCACAGTGGTGGCGGTGAAACACGCGAACCCCTGCGGCGTGGGGAGCGCCGGCGATATATTTCGGGCTTACGCGAAGGCGTATGAAGCCGATCCCGTGTCGATATTCGGCGGCATAATCGCGGCGAACCGGATCGTCGACGAGCAGACCGCCGCGGAGATCGCGAAGATATTTGTCGAGATAGTGATCGCTCCGGGCTTTACGGACGAGGCGCTCGACGTGCTGAAACGCAAGGAGAATATCAGGCTTCTCGCGCTTGAGGATATCGCGAAACCTTCCGCGGAAAATCAGATCGACATCAAAAAAGTTGACGGCGGGATCCTCGTGCAGGATATCGACACGACGCTTTACGACGATAATAATTTGAAAGTCGTCACGGAAAAACAGCCGACGGAGAAGGAACTCGAGGACATGAAATTCGCGATGAAGGTCGTCAAACACGCGAAGTCGAACGCGATCGTTATCGCCTATGATAAGATGACGCTTGGCGTCGGGCCGGGTCAAACCAACCGCATCAGCTCGGTCGAGATCGCCATTAAAGGAACGGACGGCGACGCGTCTACGCGCGACATCAACGGCTCCGTGCTCGCTTCGGACGCGTTTTTCCCGTTCGACGATTGTGTGACGGCCGCGGGTGAAGCCGGCATTACGGCGATAATCCAGCCGGGCGGTTCCCTGCGCGACGAGGATTCGATCCGGCGCGCGAATGAACTCGGCATCGCCATGGTGTTTACGGGAGAACGCCACTTTAAGCATTGAGGAACAGCGCTGTCAAGTAAAAATATTGACAGATGATCGCGGGGAAAAAACAAAGCGAAATGGAGTACAGATGAAAGTATTGATTGTCGGCGGCGGGGGACGCGAACACGCGATAGCGTGGAAACTTGCGCAGAGCCCGAAGGTTCACGAGATCGTGTGCGCTCCGGGCAATGCGGGGATAGCGCAGGTGGCGCGGTGCGTCGGCGGCGCGGACGCGGAGGACGTCGGCGCGATGGCGCGGCTTGCGGAAACCGAAAAGCCGGATCTCGTCGTTATCGGCCCGGAAGTCCCGCTTGCGCTCGGCCTGACGGACTTGATCGAGGCCAAGGGCATACCCGTGTTTGGCCCGAATAAAAAATGCTCCCGGCTTGAAGCGAGCAAATCATTTACGAAGGATTTTCTTATCCGTCACGGCATACCGACGGCAAAGAGCCGCGTGTTTACGGATAAGGACGAGCTGCTGTCAAGCATCGGGCTTTACGGCTATCCCATGGTGCTGAAAGCGGACGGGCTTGCCGCGGGCAAGGGCGTCGTCCTTGCGGCGGACGAGAACGAGGCGCGGCAGGCCATCGAGGAGATGATGGGGGATCGGGTCTTCGGCGAGGCGGGCGATACCGTCGTCGTTGAGGAATGTCTGGTGGGCGTTGAGGCGTCCGTGCTGTGCTTCGTGGACGGAAGCGCTCTCGTCCCGATGGAATCCGCGCAGGATTATAAGCGGATATTCGACGAGGACAAGGGGCCGAACACCGGCGGCATGGGAACGTATTCTCCGAGCCTCGTGTTTACCGGGAAGCTCAACGCGCAGATACGGGAACGCATCCTCGAGCCGACTTTCGCGGGATTCAAAAAGGACGGCCTCGATTTTCGCGGTGTGCTTTTTATCGGTCTGATGATGACGGACGAGGGGCCGAAGGTGATCGAATTCAACAACCGTTTCGGTGACCCGGAAACGCAGTCGGTTCTGCGCCGGCTCGAAAGCGATTTACTTGACATCTTCGTCGCGGTTACGGAGGACAGGCTTGCGCAGCAGGAGATAACGTGGTCGGACGAGCGGGCAGTCTGCGTGGCGCTCGCTTCGGCGGGTTATCCCGGCCCTTACGAAAAGGGCAAACCGATTTCGGGGCTTGACGCGGTGGAGGACGGGATCGTGGTCTTTCACGCCGGGACTACTTTCGGCAAGGACGGCGTGATCCTGACAAACGGCGGGCGTGTACTCGGCGTTACCGCAACGGGGAAAACGCACGACGAGGCTCGCGCGAAGGCTTACGCGAATGTCAGCCGCATAACGTTTGACGGCGCGCATTACCGGGGCGATATCGGGGTGGTGTACGGCGCATGAAGATGAAACGAGGCGCGGCGCTGCTCTGCGCGCTTATAATGCTGACCGCTCTGCCGGCGTTCGCGTTTGCGGAAACGGGGGACGATGCGGGCGGAAGTTCCGCGGGAAGTTCCGCTGCGGTCGGCGATACGCAGACGGACGACGGATATCCGGATCCGGATAAAACGGACGAGAGTATCGACAATACCGCGGGCGATAAGGAGCAGGATTCAAAGGCGAAAACCGAGCAGCCGGCGGAAGCGCCGGTGGTTCCGACCGCGGTGAAGATCGACGTGCGGGAATACAGCTCCGAGGATATGCTGCTGAGTTCGCACGACGTTATGATCGGGACGGAACTTCATCTTTCCGCGAATATCGAGCCGGCGGACGTCACGATGACGCCGGCGCTGATATGGTCCTCAAACGACCCGAACGTTGTCAGCGTGGATTCGCGGGGCGTGGCTAAAATGCTCGAGGAGGGCGAAGCGACGGTTACGCTCAGCGCGGGACAGCTTACCGATAAAATCAATTTCAACGTGACGCCGAAGCCCGTCACCGGCATCGGCACAACGCTCCTGATCGGTTTCGGCATTCTCGTCATTCTGATAATCGCCTTCATTATATTTATGATCGCGCGCGTGACGCGCCGCAAGCGCCGCGAACGTGAGATGAAAGAAACGCGTTCTATGGCCGCCGATAAGTTGAAGCATAAAATCGAGAAGCAGAAGGCGGGGAAACGGCGCGATACGTATCTGTCAGGTGATGGCCTTGACAGGAGGACACGCGTCTTTGTTCCGCCGATTGCGGCTGATCCGGATGATACGCCGGGCCCGCCGGAAAGCGGCGACGATCCGGGCGTCGTTGACGGCACGAGGAACGCGGAGCCGAACAGCGATGGGGAAGGGTACGAGACCGGGCCGGACCGCCCGTTCTCGCTCGACGATATTGATTAAAGTAAAGCAGGTAATGAAATGAAAAGAGAAAACGACGAAAAGCGCAGGAAGCAGATCAAGAAAGCTCTCGACCATCGCGGCATACTGATCGAGTTCAAGGATTTTGCCCTGCGCGGAAACGTGATGGATATGGCGGTCGCGGCTGTTATCGCGCTGGCTTTCGGCGGGATCGTGAATTCGTTGGTGAACGATATTATCCTTCAGTTTATCGGGAGCATCGTCAATATCGATTACAGCAATCTTTCGGTAACGATCAACGGCATCGATATTATGTACGGCAAGTTTATTACCGCCGTCGTAAACTTTTTCGTCGTCGCGATCATCATGTTTGTCGCAATCAAGTTTATCAATTTGTTCACGGGCAAACGCGGCGGCGACAAAGATGATCCGGCAGGCGGCGCGGGCGAGCCGGACGACCAGGAGGAATAGACGCGTGTAATAAAACGTCCCCGGCGAAAGTTTCTCGCGGGGACGTTTTGTTTTTGATACGGATAGAGCTGCCCGATCGATCCGCTATTTCTTTTCAAATGTTATCTTTATCGCCATGCTGCTGTATTCGAGAACAAGGTTGCCGCCTTCGAGCTTGAGCGAAAAATCGTCGGTGGTCTGATCCGCGAACGTCACTTCGTTATCCTTGAACGTATACTCGTATTCCACCGTTTCCCCCATCACGCTGACCGACGCCGTACCATCTTCCTTGAAAGTGTAGGCATAGTCATACGCCGCAAGCGCGTCGCCGCCTTCGACTTTCTGCCCGTTGGCTTCCACGGATTTGATGACCCATTCGCCAACGATACCGGAATCCTGTTTGTCGTCGCCGCCTTTGCTTTCCTTGTCACCGCCGCCGCAGGCTGCAAACGCAAAGACCATACATAGGGCAAGCGCGAGAGCTAAAATTTTCTTGATCATGTTCGTTCCCTCCTCTGTTTCAAATATTCGTACAAGACGCATTAGATTGTCATATTGTATAATAAGTTGACGGAATGCGTCAAGTATTTATTTCATATAAATTTTATATAAAAATTACCGACTTGCCGGTGAGAGCAGAAGCGCTTCGGCGGATAAATTTTTCCGTTCAAAAATCGAGAGATCATTATTACCCCGGCAACTCATAGTAGGAAGTCGCGCCGATCTGCCGCCTCGCATACTGCCGAAAACCTTCGCCGCTTTGTTCCGCCTATTAATTGCCGAGGTAATAGTATGTTTTTCCGTTGCGTGTTAAAATAAGACGATATGAAATTAGTGAAAACCATAGCGAAAATAGTGGTCTTTGTCGGCGTCTGGGCGGCGGCGTTCTACGCGGCGTCGTATTTCGCCGTTCCGTGGCTTGAATACCGCGATGCCGCGCCCGCGACCGTCGAAGTGTGCCGCGGTGCGCTTGCGCTGCTTATCGCCGCGGTTATCGCCTGCCTCGCCATACTTATATTTGACGGCAGAAAGGGATTCCCAAAGCTCGTCAAGCGCCCGCTCAGGGACGCGCTTCTCGGCCTCTTTGCCGGCGCGTTTTGGGTCGGCGTCACTTTTTTGCTGTTCACGATTACGGACAGCATCTTCCCCGCGGGAACATCGTGGCCGGACTTCGTCTCCCTGTGGGCGTTGGCCGTTCTGCTGAACGTGCTGACGCAGGAACTTATACTCAGAGGCTTTGTCTATACGGCGGTGGCGCGGAATTACGGAGCGGCGGCGGCAATCGCCGTGTCGTCGCTCGTCAGCCTGCTCGCGCAGGGCGACGCCTTCGAAAACGGGGCCGTCGCCGTTATATTCGCGGTATCCGCGGCGGCGCTGTACGGCGTTATGCGGCAGTACACCGGCGGGCTGCTAGCTCCCGTTATTACGCACCTGATATGGAATCTCGTGGGCGGACTCGCCTTCGGGCTCGTCGATCTCGGCGGGCAGTTCCCGAAAATATTTCAGGAGGACATATCCGGCGAGGACATTATATCCGGCGGCAGCGCGGGATTTGAGGGCAGCGTGCTGTCGATCATCGTCTGCATTCTGCTGATCGACTTCGTTATATTGCTGGGCGACGGCGCTAAATCCCGAGAAGATGATTGATAAGGGCGGCGGTCAGCGGTATCGTCACGATTGAAAACAGCGTGGTGAGGAAGGTGCCTTCCGACGCGAGTTTTACGTTGCAGCCGTACATCTCGGACAGGGCCACGGTGAGCGCGGCTGTCGGCATCATCGCGTTCAGCGTTATTATCGCGATAATCAGCGGATCGAGCAGCGGCTTGCCCGCGACCGTGATAAGTCCGAACGGGAACAGGATCGCGAAAACCAGCGCCGGCAGCAGGATTATCTTCACGAACGACGCCGTGACGAGGCGGTAATTTTTTATGATCGAGCCGACGGAGCTCTGCGTCAACTGGATGCCGATCACCATCATGCAGAGGGGCGTCATCATGTCGCCCGTGATTTTGATGGCGCTGCCCAGCACCTCCGGCAGCGGGATGCGCAGGAAGAAGATCGCGAGTCCGACGAAGGACGCGATCACGGGCACGTTGATAAACTGCTTGACGCTGAACTTTGCGCCCACACCTTTGTGGCGCAGCATATTCCAGATCCCGAACGTGTACATAACGGGCGGCGCGAGTATATTCGCCGCGACCATCAGGAAAAATCCCTGGCTGCCGTATATGGCCATGGATATCGGCATGCCCATAAACCCGTTGTTCGGGAAGATGATAATATTCTGGTAGATGCCCTTGTCCGCGAATTCCACCTTGAACAGCTTGGAATGGATAAACGCGATCAGCCATGAGAACGCGGTCAGCGCGACAAACAGCGCGCAGACGATGCCGAGCGACGCCGCGCTCGCGGGATCGAGTTCCTGCTCGCTCATCGAGTGGATAATGGCGCAGGGCGCCGAAATATACACGACTACGTTTGAAAGATATTTGCTTGACTCTCTCGGCGTGAGCCCCGCCCGTGCCGACGCGAACCCGATCAGGATCAAAACAAATATGCTTGCGACTTTCATTAATACCATAGATAATAGTGTATCACAGGTTGCGTAATTGTTGCGGGGCGATGGCGCGACAAACCCATGTCGCGCGGATTCGTTGGAAGTCAAATTCCTTTGATGTGAGGACAGCTTTTAAGGGCGCATGGGGCTGTTTCGCAAAATAAATGTGGCAACCCGGTCATTAAAAGCTCAACAATCAGAAGATTTCAAACACAGTGAAACAGCCCCACCGGGCTCTGCGGGGCTTCGGCCCCGGCGCTCAAGACATGCGCTTGGAGGTGCGGCTATTTCGCGAGTCTAGCTCCAGCTCCGCTCGTTTACAGCTAAGTCCGCGCCGTGGCTGCTTCGCACCCCTCCGATCCCTTGCGCGAGCATGGCGAGAAAAGTCCACGACCCGCCCGTCCTCCTCCGGCGAATCCGTTTCTCGCATAAGCGCTAAACGAAACGAGAGAAAACGCGACGTGAGCATTCTCATTATGCCGTCTGCCGTTTCCTGTGCGGGCAAAGAACCCGACCCGCCCGTCCTACCACGGCGTTCCCGTTCATCGCACAAACCCAAAAAGAAGCGGGCAGGGGATCCGACGCGACCATCCTCCCCGTGCCGTCTCCGTCTCCCCTGTGCGGGCAAAGAACCCGCCCCGCCCGTCCGTCCTCCGGCGTTACCGTCTATCGCATAAACCCAAAAAGAAGCGGGCAGGGGACCCGACGCGACCATCCTCCCCGTGCCGTCCCCACAAAATAAATAATTTCAAAAATGACCCTGCAAAGTATTGACAACATGCCCGAAAAAGCGTATAATGTTACTGCAATAAACAATATTGACTCATGATGGAATTCTTGCGCGAAAGGAATTACGCGAGCAAGGAGAGCGATTACTGAGGAATAGAGCCGGTTGAAACGCACAGTGGCGCCTGGTGAATGGCCGCTCCAAAGGAGTTCAGAGTATGACCAATATGAACGAAATAGTCCTCTATCAGCCCGACACGGCGGTACGCCTTGAAGTGACGCTCGGTGACGAAACAGTTTGGCTTACGCAAGAACAAATCGCGCTGTTGTTTGGTGTCAATCGTCCGGCGGTTACTAAGCATCTCGGCAACATATTTAAAACAAAGGAACTCGCCGAAAGATCAGTATGTTCCATTTTGGAACATACTGCGACCGACGGAAAGAGATACCGGACCAAATTCTACAACCTCGATGCGATCATCTCCGTGGGCTACCGCGTGAACTCTATTAATGCCACCAAGTTTCGCCAATGGGCGACATCGGTGCTCCGCGAGTACCTGCTCAGAGGCTATGCCGTGAACCAGCGCGTGGAACGGCTTGAACGCAGGATGGAAGGCGTTGAGGAAAAGGTGGATTTCTTCGTGAGGACCGCGCTGCCCCCGGTCGAAGGCATCTTCTACGAGGGCCAGATATTCGACGCCTACGAGTTTGCGAGCAAACTGATAAAGTCCTCAAAGACGAGCATCGTCCTTATCGACAACTATGTGGACGAAACGGTACTCGGTCTGCTCGCGAAACGCGGAAAAACGGTATCGGCGACGTAGGGTAAAGGGAGCTATACGAACCCGGTCCACAGAAGCGGATTTTCCCCAGACCTTCGGCAAATTTTAAGCACATACTACCGGTATGCACTTAAAATTCTGCCTGTGTTCTGAGAAAAATCCGTCTTCTGTGGACTCTTTGACCTGATAATGGCGGTATTTCAGCGCAGACGAGGCAGCAGGACGCAGGCGTACCCGGTGGTACGCCAAGGACGATAACGAAGTCTGCGGTGAAATACCGCTATTACAGGCGGATTTGTATAGCTCCCTTTACCCTATACACCGCGAAAATCAGCAAGGCGCTTCAGGCGGACGCGGACAAACATAACAAGCAATACCCGCCCATTATTATTGAGAGAGTATCCGGCATTCATGACCGATTTCTGATTATCGACGACAACGTTTATCATATCGGAGCGTCGATCAAAGATTTGGGAAAGAAGCTGTTCGCGTTTTCAAAAATGCGCGGTGACGCAAAAGAATTGCTGGATAACCTGAACAAGAAGCGCGATGTTGCGTCATAAGTGGCTTGGTGTCCGTTTATTTTTGACTGCCCCATGCGCCCCCGCATTATCGATGGCGAATATGTTATAATAAAGATAATGAATAACAAACCGGATAAAATAGATATGCAGATATTGAGCATTCTCCAGAGCGACGCGCGCATACAGCTCAAAGCGCTTGCGGAGAAGGTCTTTCTCTCGTCGCCGGCGACGTCGGCGCGGCTTGAGCGGCTCGAGCGCGAGGGGTATATTCTCGGTTACAAGGCGCAGGTGAACCGGCTGGCGCTGGGGCTTCATATTACGGCGTTTATCAATCTTGCGGTCGATCCGACGGAAAAGCCGCAGTTCTACCCGTTTATCACGGAAAGCCCGTATGTGCTCGAGTGTAATTGCGTGACGGGCGAATACTCCATGCTTATCAAGGCGGCGTTCCACAGCACGATAGAGCTGGAC
This sequence comes from Eubacteriales Family XIII. Incertae Sedis bacterium, assembly GCA_031263875.1. GTDB lineage: Bacteria > Bacillota > Clostridia > Peptostreptococcales > Anaerovoracaceae > JAITEX01. The sequence continues at coordinate 9,825 of JAISEX010000129.1, forward strand.
GCTTTTATCAACAAACTCCAGCGGTTCGGCAAGACGAATACGCAGATCGTGTTCTCCACGTCCGTGGCGCCGCGGGGGATCGACTTCGTCAAACTTGAGGAGCGCTCGGAACAGGACAAGGGCGAGTATCTCTACATGCCTGAAACAGAAAGCAAAAAAGAATGAAGGTACAGAAACTGACGAGCGCGGCGCTTGTTGCCGCGTTTATATTCGTTGTCACCTATATCGTGAAAATCCCGATGCCGATTTCTTCGGGCGGTTATATCAATCTCGGCGATACGATAATATACCTCGGCGGCCTGCTGCTCGGCGGCTGGCGCGGCGCGGCGGCGGCGGCGGTCGGAAGCGCGCTGTCGGACGTCCTGTTGGGCTATTTTATTTACGCGCCCGCGACGTTTGTCATCAAGGGGCTGATGGGGCTCGTCTGCGGCCTGATTACGCGGCGTGAGGGGTTTGCGCCGTTTGCCGTGGCTTCGTCGCTCGCCGGCGTGATAATGCTCGCGGGATATTTTCTCTTTGAAACGTTGTTTTTTAATATCAACCAGGCGTCCGCTTCGGCGTTTTTCAACGTGGCGCAGCTTATCGCCGGGGTCGGGGTCGCGCTGGCGTTGTATCCCGCTGCGGCGCGCATCGACCGGTCGTTTGACCTGCGCGAGACCCGCCGCAAAAATCTTTGATAACTATTTGTTCATCGCGTTTATTATGCGAAGGGTTCAATACCCCGCAGCTTGCTGCGCTTCGCTGTTCACACTTGGAATTGAACCCATTTGAATAAACTTCCTCTCTTAACAAACTGCCCGCGAAAATATGCAAAAATACCTCGTGGTTTCTGCCGCGAGGCTGTTTATTTCCGCTCGTCCCTATGTTAGAATAGGCGCAGAGGCATTATATTTTGCCCCTGAACATGAAAATCGGAAATGGAGGAGATTATGACAATAAATCTGAAAGGCAGGAGCTTTCTTACGCTTATGGACTTTACCGCGGAGGAGATACGGTATTTACTCGACGTGGCGAAGGATCTGAAGGCCAAAAGGCGCGCCGGCATATCGGACGAGAGCCTGCGGGGAAAGAGCCTGCTGTTACTGTTTGAAAAGACTTCGACGAGAACGAGATGTTCCTTTGAAGTCGCGGGAGGTCTTGAGGGAGCGTCAGTCGTTTACCTCGACAAGGACAGCTCGCAGTTCGGCAAGAAGGAATCACTTGAGGACAGCGCGAAGGTTTTCGGCAAGTTCTTTGATGGAATAGAATATCGCGGCTTTGAGCAGTCGGTGGTCGAGGACCTCGCGAAGTACAGCGGCGTGCCCGTATTTAACGGGCTGACGGATGTGGATCATCCGACGCAGATACTCGCCGATATTATGACGATAGAGGAACACGTAAAGGACAAGCCCCTGAAGGACATCAAGGTCGTGTTCTGCGGCGACACGCGTAATAACATGTCGTACGCATGGATGTACGGCTGCGCGAAGATGGGCATGACCTTTGTGGCGCACGGCCCGCAGGAGCTCGCGCCGGATCCGGACGTCCTCGCGCACGCGCGGTCAGTAGCGGCCGAAAGCGGCGCGTCGATCATCTTTTCGTCGGACGACGCGGATCTCGCGGGCGCTGACGTTATCTACACGGACATTTGGGCGTCGATGGGTGAGGAAGATCAGATACCCGAGCGGGTACGTCTTCTGACGCCGTATAAAGTAACGACCGAGCTGCTCGCAAAGACGGGTAATCCCGACACGCTCTTTATGCACTGCCTGCCGGCCTTCCACGACTTTGAAACGAAGATGGCGCAGAGCCAGAAGGAACTCGGTTACGATATCCGCGAGGTGACGGACGAAGTGTTCCGCAGCAAAAACTCGGTCGTGTTCGACGAAGCGGAAAATAGGATGCATACGATACGCGCCGTCCTTGTCGCGATGATGTAAGAGTAACGGAGGCATATTACATGAGGGCGCTTAAAATTGCTTACACCCCCGGTACGGAGAAGTACCTGACAACGACCCGAAAGCTCGTACACGCGGATAACACGGATTTTACCGACATCGCGGCGGCGCTGTTCACGCCCGACGACGAGGCGGTGATCGACGCGCTGGACGCGACCAAATTCGGCGTGCCCATCTTTATCTTCGCGGAGGACACGGAAACGATTTCCGAATCCATTCGCGAGAAGGCGCACCGCATCGTCGATCTGAACAAGTTTTCGATCGCGATAATTTCAAACGAGATCGCGACCGCGGCCACGCAGTACGAGGAGAGAATGCTGCCGCCGTTCTTCGAGAAGCTCAGCGAATACATGGAGCTGAACAATATTCAGTTCGACTGTCCCGGCCATCAGAGCGGGCAGTATTTCCGCAAGCATCCCGCCGGAAGATATATGTACGATTTCTACGGCGAGATAATATTCAAGTCCGACATCTGCAACGCGGACGTCGCGATGGGCGACCTTTTGATACTCGAAGGGCCCGCAAGCGAGGCGACGAAGAACGCCGCGAAGGTCTATAACGCGGACGAAACGCTGTTTGTGCTGAACGGCACCAGCACGTCAAACGCGGTCGCCATCAGCGCGGTGGTGACCGAGGGCGACCTCGTGCTGTTCGACCGGAACAACCACAAGTCCGTCTACGACTCGGCGCTGACCAAATGCGGCGGGACCCCCGTCTACCTGCAAACCTCGCGGAACCCGCTCGGCTTTATCGGCGGCATCTACGGGGAATGTTTTGACGACAAATACCTGCGCGAAAAGGCGGCGAAAGCCGATCCCGAAAAGGCGAAGAGCGCGCGGCCGTTCAAACTGGCCGTCATTCAGCTCGGCACCTATGACGGGACGATATACAACGCGCGGTGGGTCGTCGACCGCATCGGCCATCTCTGCGACTACATCCTCTTTGACTCGGCGTGGGTCGGCTACGAGCAGTTTATCCCGATGATGCGGGACTGCTCGCCGCTGCTGCTCGAACTGAAACCGGAGGATCCCGGCATTCTCGTGACGCAGTCCGTCCACAAACAGCAGGCGGGATTTTCGCAGGCTTCCTACGTCCACAAGAAGGACGAGCATCTGCGCGGCCAGAAACGGCACGTGGATAATAAACGCTTTAACCACGCGTACCGCATGAACGCGAGCACCAGCCCGTTCTATCCGCTCTACGCGTCGCTGGACGTCAACGCGCGCATGCAGGACCGCGAATCGGGGCGCAAGCTCTGGGACGACTGCGTGAAGCTCGGCATCGAAACGCGCAAGCGCATACTGAACGAGTGCGAACTGCTGCGTCCCTTTGTGCCGGAAACCGTGATGAGCCGCCCGTGGCAGGATCATCAGACAAACGAGATGGCGCATAATATCGAGTATTTCAGCTTTGATCCCGCCGATAAATGGCACGCCTTCGACGGCTATCTCTACGACCAGTATTTTGTCGACCCGAACAAGCTGATGCTGACGACGCCGGGCATCGACCTCGAAACCGGCGAATACGAGGACTTCGGCATTCCCGCCGTTATACTCGCGAACTACCTCCGCGATAACCGCATCATTCCGGAAAAGAACGATTTCAACTCGATACTTTTCCTGATGACGCCCGCGGAAACCGAGGAAAAGATGGATGCTCTCGTGGCGCAGCTCGTGCGCTTTGAACGCCTGATACAGGCCGACGCTTCGGTCAGCGAAACGCTGCCCTTCCTGTACTCGTCGAACATCGAACGCTACCGCGGCTATACGATACGCCGGCTCTGCAGCGAAATGCATAATTTCTACAAGAGCCATGACGCGAAAAGCTGCCAGAAGAAGCTGTTCCTCGACGACTATATGCCGGAGATCGCGCTGTCCGCGCGGGCCGCAAACGTCGAACTTGTCAGAAACAACGCGAAGCTCGTGCGCATCGAAGATATTCGCGGTGAGATCGCGCTCGAAGGCGCCTTGCCGTACCCACCGGGGATCTTCTGCGTGGCGCCCGGCGAACGCTGGAGCGAAACCGCCCAAAAATATTTCCTGATACTCGAGGAAGGCATCAATAAATTCCCCGGCTTCTCGCCCGAGATCCACGGCGTCTACATTGAGCCGGAGAACGGGAAACAGGTCGCGTACGGCTATGTTTTGGACAAGGCGGACGACGAACCGGCGTAAGACCGCGTAACGTTTTATTGCGCGGCGCAGCGACCGAATGAAAGCTGTCAAGTAACTAATTTGACGATACGGACGGCGGCTCCCGCAGGGGGCCGCCGTTTGCTGTAGTGGGCCAGTGAGCGGCAATTCTCTTGGCCGAGGTATTTCTTTTGGGCGCATGGGGCTTCGCCCCACGGGGCTCTGCGGGGCTCCGGCCGCCTGTTTTACGCGGCTGCTACCGCACCCCTCCGATCCCTTGCGCGGACATGCGCCCCATTCCGTGCCGCTTTCACAAAGTCTGTCATTGTGGCCGTAGCCGCTCTACCGTGCGGGCAAAACAAATGACACGATCGCCCTCTTTACGGTGTCCTCCTACCTCACCCAAACATCAAAAAGAAACGAGAAACGAAACCAAACCGCCCATCTTTCCCCGCCGTCCCCATCCCCCTCCTGCGAAAATACCAAAAAAATTCGCATGTCAGGCGACAAAAACCACACACTAAAATTCTCCAAACCCCACCAAACCGTTGAAATCAAAAGATTTCCGGGGGGGGGGGGGGGGGGGGCCACCCCCAAAAATTTTTATTAAAAAAAAAATTATATTTTTTATTTTTTAACCCAAAAAATTGAGATAATTTTATTAAAAAATAAAAA
>JAISEX010000103.1 GCA_031263875.1 Eubacteriales Family XIII. Incertae Sedis bacterium
TGTCATACACGGCCGCGCCGTTTTCGATGTGCGGGAGGCCCGCGTTTGGCTGTGCCATAACGGACGCCGCAGCGTACCGCGCGATGCTTTGCGCCACGGGCAGCATCTCCTGCGGACCGAGCGAGCAATTCACGCCGAAAGCCGTCAGCCCCATATCGCGGAATATCAGCGTCGCCGTTTCGGGATCCGTTCCCATCATCGTCCGGCCGCCCGCCTCAAACGTGACTGTCGCCAGAACCGGCAGCGACGTGTGTTCGCGCGCGGCCAGAATCGCGGCTTTCAGTTCATAGACATCCGTAAAGGTTTCAAACAGGATGATATCGGCGCCCGCGTCAGCGCCCGCAGTCACCTGCGTGCGGAAATATTCGTAGGCATCGGAGAAATCGGGGCCGCCGGCGATGCCGACGAGCTTCCCGCTCGGACCGATGTCGAGCGCCGTAAACAGGGGGCGTTCGTCAGCACTGTCCGCCCGATAGCTTTCTATCGCTTCGCGGCAGTTTTCTACGGCCGCCGCAACGATTTTTTGCGCGTCGCCTTCGTCAAAAGTTCCGGCGCGGAAGGTCACCGCGCTTATGACGTCGCTTCCGGCTTCGAGATAATGGCGGTGCATCTCCCGTATAACGTCCGCGCGCTCAATATTCCACATGTCGGGCGACATCCCGGCGGGCAGTCCGGCCGATTGCAACATCGTGCCCGACGCTCCGTCAAAAAAAACTACGCGTTCCGCTATCAACTCATGTAATCTCATTTCATCTTCACCTTTCGATTTGATTTTCTCCGTGCGTTCCGTTGCGTTGTCCCATTCGACAGGTAACGGAATTTTCGGCCCGCAGATAGTTTCCATAATATTCCATCATGCGAAATCCGATTAAACTTTAATCCGACCCGCATGAAACGGTATGTATTTCAGAATACCGAAAGTTTCGTCACAAGCCTCACGATTCTCTCGCGCATCTTCGCTTTTCCGTGCGCTCCGCTGCTACTAAAAGTAAACCCGTTCGAGCCATAGTCCCGCAGCCGGCGCCGTGTGTCCTGCCGCCTGCCGGTCTTTTGCCGCAAGCGTGTGCGCCATGTCCCGCGGCATTCGTTTGCCGGTTCCTGTTTCAACGAGCGTCCCGACGAGTATCCTTACCATATTATAAAGGAAAGCGTCGCCGGTCACGCGAATTTCGTATTCGATTATCGGCCTGCCGCGCGTATCGGCGCTCTCAAAGCCGCGTATAGTTATATCGGATATGGTTTTCACGGGATCCGCGTTCGGATTTCCTCCCGCTGACCGGAACGACGAAAAATCGTGTGTCCCGATAAGCTCCGCCGCCGCCTCCCGCATTTGCGGAATCGAAAGAGGGGATGACGCGCAACGGCTGTCAATATAAACGCTTGACTGGCTTTCGGAAGCGTCAAGGTGATTACTTGACGGCTTCTCGATCTCGTCAAGGCGATTCCCTGACAGCTTGTCGGTATCGTTTCTTGACAGCATTTCAGGTTTGTCAAGATAATTTCCTGACAGCTTGTCGGAAGCGTCAAGGTCGTTTCTTGACAGCATTTCAGGTTTGTCAAGATAATTTCCCGACAGCTTGTCGGAACTGTTTGCACAAATCGTTTCGCTCCGCCTCAATTGATAGCGATAATCCCGCATAAAAATATCCGGTTCGTATTCCGGGCCAGAGACCGATATGCGGTAGAGGTAGGTCTTACCTTTCGCGTCGCGCCGCGCGTGAAACGTTTCGTCCATCTCGCATGCGGTCACGATTTTCACATCGGTCGTCAGATTATTCACGGCTATTGGTATGCGTTCCGCGGGTATGCCGAAAGCGCCTGTCAAGCTCGCCGCTTGACCGTAGGCGTGCACGCCCGCGTCTGTCCGCGACGTCCCGTTCAGCCGTATTTCCCCGCCGCACACCAAACCGAGCGCGCGCATTAGTTCGCCGTGAACCGTCCGCGCGTTCGGCTGCGTCTGCCATCCGCTAAATCTGCTCCCGTCGTATTCGACGGTAATCAATACGTTTCTTTTCATTGTTGTTATTATATCAAAATCGGGAGGGAGCGGCGAACTTATCGGAATGCGGGTCACGGAGGTTCCGGAATCGTGGAAATCGCGAGATGTGTACGGGCGCATGGGTCGGTCTTGCGCAGTAAATTTGCCGCTTCAATCTTTCCAAAACCGCGGATAGCCGATAAAATGACAAGATGTCAAATCAGCCGAACACCTCTACCGCCGCAACCACGCGGAGCATGTCCTCGTCTACCGTGCCGCGCCCGTAGGCGTCGATGAAACGCTCGCGGTACTTGTTCGTTTTCAGATTAAAGAACAGCGTCCAGATCGCCCAGAACACGTCGACGTGACGGTCGCCGACGCCGCCGATGTCGAGATCGACAAATCCGCCGAGCCGCCACTCGTCAAGGATGATATTCGGAAGGCAGTAGTCGCCGTGAAGCAGCGTGTCGGTGCGCAGCATAGGTCCTTTCGCTTCGACGACCCGCCATGCCTCTTCCGCGCTCGCGTAGCCCCAGTTGTCGGGGAACAGGTCTGTATCGTAAATGCCCGCGCGATAATGCAAGCCGGCTTTTGCCAAGTATAATTCGGTATGGTTCGGTACGGGGCAATCCGCACAATCTAAACCGTGAAGCGCCGCAAGCTGTTCCGCAAGGGTATCGCATAACTTCTCCGGCCGCGCGAGATATTTCGCGACCGTACAGTCGGCGCCGCGGATTTTCGGCGTCAACAACCAATCGCGCTCATCGGAAAGATACGCGATCACCTCTCCCGCCAACTCCTTGCTATGGAAGTAGCGCGTCATAGCCGTCTCGCGTTCAAGCGAACCTTTCGGCGCGGATTTCAGAAAAGCGCCTTCGCCCTTATCAATGAAGATAACCCGCGCGTCACTTGAGCAACTGCTGTCGTACAGCTTCGCGCCGCGCAAAAACGGCTGCAACTCAGCGGGATACGCGCCAATGTCCGCAGTGATCGGCGTTAAGGTCATTCCGGCGGTCCTTTCGGTTCCATCAATTCTGCTTACCATCCGGCAACAGATCGTCGTGATTGGCGTAATGCGCCGCTAGTTTGGGTATTACTATCCGTTCCTCCTGATATACTGCTTTATCTTTTTCATCGCCCAATCGTAATGGCTCGCGGTGGCGGATATGCAATAACTGCCGACGTTCGTGGTTCCCGTCCAGGGAAAGTGTTTTTTCTCGAAGAGTTCTTCATTCGAGAAACTCTCGATCAGCGTCATAACTTGCGCGTGGCTGCCGCGGAGCAAAGCTGCCGCCTCGTCATACGGTGTAGATTGGTGCTTCTTCCAAAACTCCACGTTCATGTCGCCGTAAGTTGCCCACGTGAAAGGCGCGGGTAGAAAGGGTTTGCTGTCGCCGTTCAGATTCGCCGCCGCCCAACCCAAAAGGAGTTGGTGCCATTCATAAAGATGGACGAGTACGTCCCGCATGTTTTTATCGCGCTTCCAGTGAGCTTCCTTCAGCTTCGGATCATCGCCGAAATCAAATACGACGGATTGAGCCCCGCTGGGAACGGAATCGATAAGCTCCCACATCTTGCGCTACTGCTCGTTTGCGGAAGTGATAAGTTCGGCCTTAGTTGTTGCTCGTGGCATAATTGGTTCCTCCATATTATTATTCTATAATTTATAAATATCGTCGCTTTCCGGCGGTTCGATAACGAGGTACGAAGATGATTCGGCCGTCCCGCGTTCGCTGTCATTCGCGTTCGCGCCGCGCTCACCGCTCCGCTTATCACCGCCGCAGCCCGCAGCCCGCGCCATGCGCACGCCCGCCGCGCGTTCCGTCACGATGCCGATTTCCGTCGCGCGTATGCCCGCGTCCGCAAGCGCCGCGCAGATGGGATCCGCCGCCTGCTGGGGCGCGACTATCAGCATGGAGCCGCTCGAGATAAGACGCAGGGGATCGAGGCCGAAATGCGCGCAGACTTTGCGCGTAACAGCGGCGATGGGCAGATCGTCCTCGCGTATCTCCGCGCCGACGCCGTTCAGTTCGCAGACTTCCCAAATCGCGCCGAGCACGCCGCCCTCGGTAATATCGTGCATGTTCGACGCGCCCGCCCGCGCCGCCGTGACGCCGTCCGTCACGACGCTGATGCTGTCAAGCATTTTGATTGACTCGCTCAATTCTTCCGGCGTCAGCACGCCGGTGAGTTTCTCCGCTTGGGTCGCGGCGATAATGCCCGTGCCTTCCATTGCAAGCAGCTTCGTCACGATCAACCGGTCGCCGGGCTTGACGACAGGCGAGGGGCCAGGTACCGCTCGCCCGATGGCGGTCGCGGTGATGACGGGCTGTTTCACGACGGGCGTTATCTCCGTATGCCCGCCGATTATCTCGACGCCGATCTGCGCGGCGGCGTCCGCCGCCTGTTCCATTATCTCGGCTATATCGCCCTCGGTCGTTTCCGGCGGCAGCAGCACGGACAGCAGCAAGCCGAGCGGCTCCACGCCGCCCGCCGCGATGTCGTTACACGAAACGTGCACGGCAAGACTGCCGATGCGTTCGCTCGTCGCCGTTATCGGATCCGTGGACAGGACGCAGTCGTATTCGCCGAAGTCTATCACGGCGCAGTCCTCGCCGATGCCCGGACGCGTCTTTACCTCCGGTCGGCGAAATGTTATCTTATCTATCACGATTTCCCGCAGCAAATCGTTGTCGAGTTTCCCTATTCGCATTTAACTTGCCTCCATGCCGCCTTGCGGCACAAACGAGCTGTGAAACTTGCCTCCTGCTGCGATTTCAACGCGGGCATGGCGACAAGTAAAATCTAATGCCGCGCGATTATTTTTCGCTCCGCTCAAAATCGCGCACGGCCAAAGTATGAAACAAGTTTCATACTTGTTCCCCAAGCATATCCCGGAACTCCGCCTCGGTAATGATCTTTACGCCGAGCTCCTGCGCCTTCTTATTTTTCGATGAACCGCTTTTCGCGTCGTTGTTGATAAGGTAATCCGTCTTGTCGCTGACGGAACCCGTCGCCTTGCCTCCCTGCGCTTCGATAACCGCTTTCAGCTCGTCGCGGTTCGCGTAATGTTCGAGCGAGCCCGTAATAACAAAGGTCAGCCCCGTGAGCGCGTCGCCGGACGGAACCGTTTCCGCTTCGTCAAACCGTATCTCGGCGAGCAGGGCGTCCACGCGCGCGCTGTTCGCTTCGTCCGCAAACCACGCTGTGTAGCTCTGCGCCATCACCTCGCCGACGCCTTTTATCTCGACCAATTCATCGGCCGGCGCGTTCCGTATTTTATCCCAATCGTTATCGAGAGCGCGGCAGATCAGCTTCGCGTTCGCAAGCCCGATCTGCGGAATGCCGAGACTGTTCAGCAGACGCACCGCCGTCGTGGTGCGCGCCTTGTCGATTGCCGCGATAAGATTATCAAACGATTTTTCGCCAAAGCCGTCAATGTTCACCGCAGCATCCCGGTGCCGCGCGATGCGGAATATGTCCGCGAATTCATGGATAAACCCTTCGGAAATAAATTTTTCGAGCGTCTGTTCGGAAAGGCCGTCGATGTTCATCGCGCGTTGGCTGACGAAATGCGTGAATTCCTTGATCCGCCGCGCGACGCAGTCGGGATTGGTGCAATAGAGCGACCGCACGCCCGTGTTGTCCATGATCTCCGTCGGGAATTCGCAGACGCGGCAGCGGGCCGGTACGCGCATCGTTCCCGAACGCGTCAGGTTTTCCGCGATCTGCGGAATAATCATATTTGCTTTGTAAACGCGTATCTTATCGCCTTTGCCGAGGGCGAGTTCTTCCATAATGCTGACGTTGTGCAGGCTCGCGCGGCTTATCGTGCTGCCCTCGATCTCGACGGGCTTGAATACCGCCGTGGGATTGATAAGCCCCGTGCGCGAGGTGTTCCACTCGATGTCAAGTAAAACGCTTTCGGCCTGCTCGTCCTCCCACTTGAACGCGATCCCGTCGCGCGGGAATTTCGTCGTGCGCCCGAGGCTTTCGCCATAGGCAATATCGTCGTAGATAAGCACCAGCCCGTCGGACGGCAGATCGGTGTCCGCGACGCGGTGGGCAAAACGCGACACCTCGTCCTCGACGCTCTCAGCCGTTACGACAAAATATTCGACGGTTTGAAAACCCTGCGCCGCGAGAAAACGCATCTGCTCGTCGCGCGAATTATTAAAGTCGAAGGAATCTCCGGCCGCGCCCACAAGGGCGAATGCGTAAAAACGCAGGCGCCGCGAAGCCGTTACCTCGCTGTTCAATTGACGGACGCTGCCGCTCGCGAGATTGCGGGGGTTTTTATACCGCGCGTCGGTGTCCGGCAGTTCGGCGTTGATCTTTTCAAAATCCGAATAGCTGATGACCGCCTCGCCGCGAATATTGAGCGTGCCCTTGAACGGAATTGACACGGGCAGGTTGATAAAGGTTTCCGCGTTGTGCGTCACGACCTCGCCCGTTTCGCCGTCGCCGCGCGTGACCGCCTTTGCCAAAACGCCGCCCTCGTAGGTGAGCGCGATCGTCAGACCGTCGAGTTTCCACGACAGCAGGCCCCGCTTGTCGTCAAGCCATGCCGCGAGCTGCGCCGGGCTTTTTGTCTTGTCCAAGGAAAGCATCGGCGAGGAATGAGCCTCGCGCACGAGTTCCGAGCTGACCGTATAGCCGACGCGCGCCGTCGGGCTGCCCGCAAGCGTGACGCCCGTTTCCGCCTCAAGCGCCGCCAGTTCGTCGTAGAGTTTGTCGTACTCGATATTCGGCAGAATCTCGCGGTCTTCCATATAATACGTTTTCGCCGCCTCGCCGAGCAGGGAGGTCAGCGTCTGGAGCCGTTTCAGTTTGTCGTTATTTTTATCCATAAGTAAATCGTTATATTTCAACTTTCCGCGCGTTCAAGTTCGCGCCGTGTGCTTGCAATTTTAATGAGGGCGCATGGGGCTGCCCCCACGGTTATGTATAAAGGGCACTGTCAAAAATCTCTGTCAGGCTCAATTCCCATATTTCTCCTTGCCCTGCAGGGACATCCCCACCGGGCTATGCGGGGCTCCGGCCGCTTCGCGGCTGCTTCGCACCCCTTCTATCCCTTGCGCGGGAAACGCGAGAAACGCGCACATCACACCCGCCATCATACGGCGAACCCGTTTACCGCCAGGGCCGCAAACCGAGGCGAGAAACGGAACCCGGCAAGGGCATCCTTCTTATGCCGTCACCCCCGGAGCGGTGATCCGCCGCTTCGCGGCTCTGATGAGGGGAAGTGCCTTCCCCTCAAACTCCCCTTGGGCGCCGCTCAGGACGTGAGTCGCTTCACTCCCAGTGGAGATGCTTCGCGTCGCCGTCACCCGCGAGAAACGCGCACATCACACCCGCCATCATACGGCGAACCCGTTTACCGCCAGGGCTGCAAACCGAGGCGAGAAACCGAACTGGCGTTAAGCATCCTTCCCGTGCCGTCACCCGTACCGATCCTCAAATTTTCTCCAGCGGAGCCATGCCTCGCGCCAGTTTCTTCTTCCCTTCACCGTCAAACATCACGGTTATCGTTCGCGCGTCCGCGTCGATGATAAGGCCGTCGCCGAACTTGCTGTGCCGCACCTTATCACCTTTATTATACTCCGTGCCCGGCCCGTTTTGCATAGCCGCGCCCGCCGCGCCGTTACGCCGCGTATTCCCATATTCGTTACGCCGGTAAGCCGACCCGCCGGAACTCTTGCCGGAACTTTTGCCGCGCCGCACCTCGTTCTTGATGCGCGCGAGCTGGTCGAAAGGCCGAATGACTTCCGCCTCCGCGAATCCGTCGTCGGCGCCCATCGCCTTGTGGAAATATCCCGTGGTGTCCTTGCCGATCTTCTCCGCGCCGTCGAGCGTGTCCGTGTCGATCTCGCGCAGGAAACACGACTCCAGCGTATGCTCAAACCTTCCGTACATGGTGCGGCTTTTCGCGCGGATCAAATAGAGCCGCTCCCTCGCGCGCGTCATGCCGACGTAGCACAGCCGCCGTTCTTCCTCGAGCCCGCCGAGGCTGTCCATCGCGCGCGTGCCCGGAAAGAGCCCTTCCTCCATGCCCGGTCTAAAGACGACGGGGAAGGCGAGCCCCTTCGCGCTGTGCAGCGTCATCAGCGTCACGGCGTTTTCGTCGCGGTCGTGATTGTCGATGTCCGCGATCAGCGCGAGCTTTTCCATAAACTCGGGCAGCGTTATCAGCGGGTTCATCTGCTCCTCTTGGAGTATAACGGATTTAAATTCGAGCAGGTTTTCGATGCGGCCTTCCGCCTCGACGGTTTCCGCCGCTTCAAGCTCCCGCACATAACCGCTGCGCACGAGAATACTATCGTAGAGATCGGAGATTTTCATCGTTTCTCCGTCAGTGTTCCCCGTAACCGGTTCGGGGGGTTGCGCGTCATCCTCAGCCGGAACCGCCACGTCGGATTCCACGGCTTCACCGCCCGCGGCACTGCGGCCCGAAAGCTCCGCGAGCAGGGTGACGAGCCGCCGCATGGCAGCCGCAGATTTGCCCGGCAGGCTCTCCGTGACGCTTTCGTCTGAGAGCAGCCCAAACAGGCTGACGCCGCGCGCGGCCGCGTAAGCCGTC
>JAISEX010000292.1 GCA_031263875.1 Eubacteriales Family XIII. Incertae Sedis bacterium
GCCCGTAATCGTTACCGTGCCCGCAGCGCCGACAGGCGCAGTGGCGATTTTCGACGCCGTATAATCGACGCCCGCTGTCAGGGTCGTCCCGTTCCACGTCACCCGCAGCGTCTGGTTCGTCACGGTGCAGGCCGCCCCGCCGATATCCGCGGGAACGATGCGGAAAAAGACGTTCGTGTAATTCGTGAAATTACCGCCGTTCGTGAAGCGCATCGTCATGCAGGTCGGTTCGCCCACCGTTACGTTAACGGGCTCCGCCAAGGTGTCGCCCGTTTCCTCGGGATTCGGATTGCCGTAGATGTACTTGTAATCGTAATCGAGCGGATGCGCCTGATAGTCGTAGTCCGTCGCCTGCCGAAGCGCGCGGCCGAGGTAGGTGACGCTCTTTACCGTCGGCGTAATGGGTTTGCCCGTGTAGGTGATTTTGATGACGTTGCCGGTCTTGTCCTTGAGCGCGGTCTGGAAATCCCACGTCCGCCCCTGCCAGACCACGTCGCCGTAGACGACGGCTTCCGGCGTGTCCGGATTGTACGCGGGATCGCTTTTGGGAACCTGCGCATACATGGACGCCCACATAATGCGGAAGGCCGGCTGCACGGTCGCGCCCGTATAATTTCCCGACGCGGTCGCGGTCGCCCGCACGTCGTATTTGTAATTATCCCCGTGGACGCTGCGGTAATCGTAATACCGTATGTCCGTAATTTTGGGGTCGTCATTCACGTCGACGCCCGCAGCCGTCCCGTTATAGTCGTTAAACAGATCGCTGATCGTGTATTCCGCGGATGGCACCTCGTTACCCGCCGTGTCGATCAGTTTCGTCCGTCCGAGCGGGCTCTGCCGCTCCCAGTTCTCGACCGCCGTTTCCGACACGATGGTGCAGTCGCCGATATTCGCCTTTTCGATGCCATAAGAAATCGTCCGCGAGAGAACGCCCTTGTACGCGCCGATGCCCTCGATCGTCGCGGTATACGGCCGCGTATCGGCCGCGCCGCCCCGTCCGATCGTCACCGCGTTCGCTCCCGCCTGCGGAATTACGCGGTAATCGGCGTTTTGCAAAAGCGTTCCGGCGCCCGTCAGCGAAATCTTCGGGATCGGTTCTCCCATCGCGGAATACTGCGCGTCGGAGGCGCGCGTCAGCGTCGCGGAAGCGGGAAGCGCGCCCGCTCCGGTTACGCTGAGATTATCGCGGCTCAGCACCGGATAGCCGCCGTTCTCATTACCGGCAGCCGGCAGATAGCAGATTTTCCACCCGCCCTTTCCCGCGGCATAGGCGTTGAGAACGCTCCGGCCCTTACTGCCTTTCAGATCGCTTTGCGAAAGCATCGTATTATTCACGGTCGTTCCGGTGTCCGTGTGCACCACCTGATTGTCAAGTGAAAGACCTGACAGATACGCGTTGTCGTGAATGTGCCCCTCGTTTTCGCCCGCGAGAATGCCCGTGCGGAATCCGGGGGAATCCGTGTAAATGCGCCCCGTGTTGTAACAGCCCGTCATCTCGGTGACCGGCGCGCGCTCGTTATCCGGCGTCAGCGCGGTGTTCGGCGACCACAGCCCGCCGGCGATGCCGGCGCAATAATAGCCGCCGCCCGTAACGGAATAGACGTTGCCGCGATTGTAACAATAGCGAATGCTGCTTTGAATATTCCCGGCGATTCCGCCCGCGAACGGCTTGTTCCAGCGGCAGCCTTTGACGTCCGCCGTATTGACGCAGCCCTCGACCTCGGTAAACGAGCCGCCGTTGCCGACGATCCCGCCCACCGCGGCAAGCCCGACGACCGTGCCCGTATTGATGCAATCGTAAACGCCCGCGGTTTTCGGATACGAAGCCGGAGCGGACGAAGCCCCGCCCTTGCTTTTATAATAACGATACGCCGCGTCGCTGACGCTCATATTCGTGTTCGCGACCGAGTTCGACTCGCCAAAGGTCGTGCCGCGAAGACTGCCGACGATCCCGCCCGCGTTGTTCGCGCCGCGCCCGGCCTCCGGATCATCCGCCGGCCCGTTGGACGTGTTGATAATGCCGCTGTTCTCGCACCGCCGTATGCTGCCGGACGTCTGTCCGATAATGCCGCCGACGGAAAACGACACCGAGTAAAGTTGCTGGCCGAAACGGTCTTTGCCGCCGGAGCCCGTCACATCGCAGATAATGTCGCCCGAATTCCGGCACAGTTCCGTCACCGGGACCGTCAGCGGATCGGTCGCGTCGCCCTGCGCGCCTGCCAGCCCGCCAACTTCGCCGATAAGGTAACGCATATCCTCATTGATGTTTGAGTCGCTCGTAATATACATGTCGCCGCTGTGCGTGCAGGACGTCATATTGCCCGCGATGTAACCGGCCAAACCGCCGATATCGCGCATAATGCCCTCGTCTTTGCCGAGCTCCCGCTTGCTCGATACCCGCACGTCCATCGTGGAATCGCAGTCCGTGACCGCGCCGCCCGCGTAGCCCACAAGCGCGCCCACGTAGCGGATCTGCGCGCCGTTCTTATTATTTTCCGCAACCGTCAGCGTCCCGCCCAAAAGGTCGAGGCTCTGTATAACCGAGCCCTTTGCCGTCCGTCCGAACAGCCCAACGTAACGGTTTGTTTCCGGCGTAACGCTCAGGTTGGTGAGCGAATGGCCGCCGCCGTCAAATGTTCCCGCGAACGGATTCGTTTCCGTTCCGATGGGCACGATCGAAAGGTTTATCAGGTTCGCCGCGAGCGTAACGGTTTTGCCCGCGAAATCGTCGATGCCCGCGTTGACGATATTCGATAATCCCTGCATATCGCCGACCGTCCGCACCGTGTACGATTTCTCGCTCTCATGCCCGTAATACCAGTCCGTGGCCGCAAACAGCCGGGAGGCGTCCCGCGTTTCCGCGGCGGTTATGACCGGCAAAGTTTCCGCCGGCAAAGCTGCCGATTCTTTCGTAACCGCTTCCGCAGATTCATCCGAAAGCGGAATTTCCGGCTCACTCGCTGCCGTTTCCGCGGATAAAACCGCCGGTTCGCTCGCTGCCGTTTCCGCATAGGAATCCGACTGCGACGTCCCGAGAGGAATACCGAATACAAGCGCGAGGACGAGCAACGCCGTCAAAACGCGCGCGCCGGTGTGTGAAATTTTATTACCCATTCCCATTTTCCTTAACCCTCCTCTGGTCTTTCCTCAGCGCTCTCGCCGGATTCCGTCCCGGCGGGACTCCCGCTTTTGTCGATATCCTCCTGAAGCATATAGAACTTTCCCGTCATCGGATCCTGATAGACCTTGCCGAGTTCGATAAATCCGCTGCCATCTCCAAGGCTCTCCTTCAGCTCGTTGATATCCTGGACCTCCGAAACCCTGTCCGTCTGGATCACCTCGTGCATATTCGACACGTCGAGATTCCAATACGCGACGAGAGCCAGCATCAGGCCGCACGCGAACACGAGCATCACGTCGGCAAGATTCACCAGCCCCACGCGCGGATCGGAATCCGGCTCGGAATCAAATCCCGAATCCGTAAATTGCGACGTCCTAAAATCCCGTCTCATTTTTGCCTCATTTCTGCTTATCGCGGCGAATGAATCGCCGCTTGCAGAAACAAATTTCTTACGAAAAATGTTTCTGCCAACAATCGCTTCTTCGACTTATCTTTATCTTTCCTCGTGAGGCAAAACAATTGAATTGCCTCCGGCGGCGTGTGAAAAGCCTTTCACACTTGGCCTCCCTGCACTTCTTTTATCTCCTCCGCCGTGCCGTGCGGCAGTGTTATTCCCGCCGTCCGCGCGCCGGCCGCCTTGCTCAAAATCGCCGTCATCAGCGCTTCGAGTACCGTGAGATACCGCGCGTACCACCGTTTCCGAATGGCCGTCACGACCATCGTTACGACCGCCGCCACGAGCCCCGCGACCGTTCCGTCGAAAGCGATCAGCAGCGACATGGACAGTTCCGCCACATTGCCGTCACCCATCGCAACGATTCCCGGCCCGAGCGGGATCAGCGTGCACATAAGGCCGAGCATCGGCGCGATCTTCGTCACCTGCTCCCCTCTCGTGATTACGCGTTTGTAACGGTCATTCACCTTGTCGATCAGCGTGCGGGCAAGCGCGAAAAGCTCGTCCTCGTCAAGCCCCATATTCCGCGTCGCGGTAATCAGCGCCTCACGCTGCGGTTTCAAGAGATGCCCCGCCGCGATAACTTTCTCCAAATCCGCGTATTCGGCGTCATGGATCGCGCAGAGTATTTCCGGCGAATTGACCGTAAAATGCCGCCGTTCCGTAAAGATTTCCGTGATAAGCGCCCCCACGCTGTACAGCGCGAAGAGGATAAGCGCGCCGAGCGCGATCATCACGGGGATCATCAGCGCCTGCGCCACGATATGCAAAACCGTCGAGATATAGAGATAAAAATCGGAACTTCCCATGTTAAGCCAGCCTCCTTCTGAAACCGATAAAAAATGCCGCCGCTCCCGCGAGCAGACCTCCGCCGGCAACCGGCGCGGCGATGGGCAGGTACGGCATATCCATAGTGAGAGGCGCAACGTTCGATTTACTCTTGCTGATCATCTCATAGACTTTAAAATTGCTTCCCGGAAAACGGCTCGTGCCGAACAGGTCGTCGCCGGATAATTTCTCCTGACTGCCGGCCGAGAGGCGGTCCGCTTCCGTTCCGCTGTTCGCGTCAGAATCCGCGCTGTTACCGGAACCGCCGCCCTGCCCCGCGTCGCCCTGCTGTCCCGCGGCGCCGCTGCCGGAACCGCTTCCGTTACCGTTACCGGAATCGCCCACGCCGGATCCTATGCCCCCACCGCTTTCGGAATCCTTGTCCGGACCCGTGCCGTTACCCGCGGGAGGCGCGCCTTTCAAAACGACCGTGATCGCCTGTATGTAATAGATTTGGAATGACGAATTCGATTCGCCGCCCCACAGCGGGCCGAACACGAGGCGGAAACGCGTCGCGCTGTCCAGCGGCGTAGACGGGCTTGCAAAAGATTCATTCCACATGATATTTGATTCCAACGCGAGCAGAGGCGGTACGACCGTCGCGCCCGCGCGCGAGCCGATGTCCCAATTCGGGAAATAGTAGCGCTGGCCGGAACCGTATAAGAGCTGCGACGTGATGGGATTATCGTAACCGTCCGCCGTCGTAAACCGGAATTGGTGCACGTCATCTAATGCCACGTTTTCAAGCCCGAGGACGTCTTTGAACAGGTAGCCGCGCGCCCGGATCACGCCGTAGCGCGCGTTGCCCAGTATCGTGGAGGAATACGTGTTGACGGGCAGCCGCGCCGCGAGCTCCGCAAGGCTCCACGTGTGTTCCTGCACGACCTTGTCCGGAAATTGCTCATACACGATGCGGATCGTCAGCGCCTTCGCTGGATTATATTCGTATTCGCCCGTGTCGACCTGCACGCGCGCGACGTCCTTCACGGTCTTGCCGCCCACGCCACCCGTGACCGAGCACTGCACGTAACAGTTGCCGGAGTATTCCGTCGAGCGGAATCGCCCGGTGTCCGCGTTGATCGAGCCGATCGAGGACGACCCGCCGACGCTCCACGTGATCGTCGACGTGACCGCGGCGGTTCGCGTGTCCTCGACGCGGTCGGTCCCGGCAAGAGGGTCGTGCCACATAACGAGGGCGTAAAATGAGTAGAACTGGTTTTTCCCGCTGATAACCGTGTCCGCGTCGGCTTTCTCGCTGAGCTCCCGGCCGTTTTCATCGATAATCGTAACGTTGCTGACATAGGCGCCGCTCTGCCCGCTGATTTTCACGGTGACGCTTTTCGACGGCGCTTTGCCGTCGTACTTGCTTTCCTCGGCGGCCGTCGCCGTAATGGTCACTTCGCCGTCTTTCAGCGGCGTAATAAGACCGCTTGGCGAAACGGAAGCCGTCTGCCGGTCGCTGCTTTCCCACCTCAGCGCGACCGTGCCGAGCGGACCCCCGTTATCGGCGGTTTCAAACATCGTCCCGTCGCTTTTATTCGTCGTATAATATCCGTTCAGTTGGACCGTTTTACCCTTTGCCGAAATTTCGAGCGTCTTATATTTGCTGTCGAAATCCTCGCCGACGAAATGATGCTTCCCGTCGCTGCCGGGCTCGCCGTTTTTTAGAAATACTTCGAGAACCTTTTCGGGCGCAGCCGCCTCATCCGATTTGCTCCCGTAGGCGCGCGCCGCTTTAAACGTTTCGATCGCCGCGCTCAGCGCCGCCGTTTGCGTATCGATCGACGCCTGCGTCCGCTCCGCGTCGTTCAGCACTTCCTTTGCCGCCGTGATGGACGCGTTCAGGGAATTGAACGCCGCCTGCGGCGCCCAGAGATCCGTCGTTTTCACGTCAGCGCCGTTTGTCGACGCGCGGACGCCGCTCTTAGCGTCGGCAGCAGCGGTAATCGCGCTTGCAAGTGACGCGTCGTCCAAAGGCACCGGATCGGAATCCGCAAACGCCGCGGGAGTTATTATATAAACCAGACACGTAAGCGCCACGACGAGCGCCGCGAGGATCCGCCTCATGCACCGCTTCCCGCTCATCGCACGCCCTCCGTTCCCGCGCGCGGCGGCGGATAAGAATTCCCCAGCAGTTCCTCTATGGTCTTATCATCTATATCGACCTGATACATTACGTCGAAATACTCGCGAACGATCTCCTTCATGTCCACGTCGTAGATATCCGGATAGAGCAGATTCGCGATCCAGTGGATGCCGAGGATGCGGTTCACGCCCGGCGGCCTATCGCACCACGCCCACGGTTCGTTCGGCATCGCGTAAACGCGGCCGTTCTTCACCGCCGTTATCTGCGCCCAGCTTGGATTCGTGCGGATGTCGTCGCACGCGCCGCCCCGAATGTCGGTATCCCACGCGACGATCACCTCCGGATCCCATTTCAGCACCTGTTCCAGCGACACGTCCGTCATGCCGCCGCCATATGTTTCCTCGCACTGCGCCGCGTCCAGCGCGCCGCCCTCGAGAAACCCCAGCATGTGCTGCGAGGTTTCCGGTTCCGTCTGTAATCCCTCCGGGCCCTCCGCGTAATAGAGCGTGATCCGCTCTTCCTCCGGTATGGTTTTAACAACGTCGTGAACTGCCGCGTAGCTCTTTTCGCAATAATCCGCGAGTTCCTCCGCGCGTTCCTTCCGGTTCAGAATCTCACCGAGAAACCGGAACGCCGCCGGAATCTTGTCAAACGAGCCGTCGATGAGCACGCAGGGTATGCCCGTCTGCGCCTGCAAACTCTCCGCTTCGGAAATATTTTGCCGCGTCAGCCCGATGCCGCTGATCGAAAACATAATGTCGATATCCTCCGTCAGCAGCGATTCGCGGTCGATCTCGCCGTTGTTGTGGATCGTCCCGAGATAGGGAAGTTTGTCCACACCCTCCGGGAGAAAGCGAAGCTGGCTTTCCGTAAATTTACTCGCCGTGCCGCCGAGCAAGTCGGGCGACAGCGACGTAATGTAGACCTGCGCGAGAGCCGAGGTGAAGAACACGGAATGGATATTGTCCGCCGTCGGGATCTCCAGCTCGCGTCCCGCGTCGTCCGTGATCGTCCGCTTGCCGAGCAGCACGGAATCCGCCGCCGCGCGCATGCCGCCGCACGCGCCGGACCCGAGCGTCACGAACAGGAGCGCAAGACACAAAACTGCCGAAACAAGACGCTTCCTCATAGCGGGACCACCGTCTTTCTGTCCTCCCCGTTTTGCATATGGACCGAGGTGACAAGCGCCCGCACACCGAAAATTTCGCAGAGCATCTCGGCGGTGACCGTTTCTTCCGGCGTCCCGACCCGGCGTATCACCCCGTCCTGCATCACGATGACCGTATCCGCGCAGAGCAGCACATGATGCGGATCGTGCGTTACCATAATGATCGACATACCGCCGCGACCGAGCGCCCGCAGCCGCTGGAGCACCATCTGCTGGTTCCCGTAATCGAGCGAAGCCGTCGGCTCGTCCATAATCAGCACGCGCGGCTGTTGCGCGAGCGCGCGCGCTATCAGCACGAGCTGCTGCTGCCCGCCCGATAATTCCGTATAGACGCTCTTTGCGATCGATTCGATCCCGAGCGTTTCCAGCGCGTGATACGCGGCGATTTTATCCGTGTCCGACGGGCCCGCCACCGACGAAGCGAGATGCGGCGTCCGCCCGAGCAGCACGACGTCGGAAACGAGGAACGGAAACGGCAGGCTGTGGACCTGCGGTATATACGCGAAAATCTTGGCGCGCTCCCGCGCCGGAGCGACGTGCCCCGCACCGGCATCGATAATGTCAGCGCCGTCCACCGAAACGGTTCCCGCAAACAGCGGCAGCAATCCCAAAATGCCTTTGAGCGCCGTCGTCTTACCGCAACCGTTCGCCCCGATAATGCACGTGAAATTGCCGTTTTCCACCGTGAAATCCGCCCCGTGAACGACCTCTTTTTTATCGTAGCCCGTGCGCAAATTGCTCACCCTCAGCATCACGACCACCCCCTGAGGTTTTTCCGGTAGATGAAGATGAAAAACGGAACGCCGAGAATGCTCGTCAACAGCCCGATCGGGATCTCGACGCTGTACAGCAGCCGCGCGACGTTATCCACTATTAATAGGAAAGTAGCGCCCGTGAGCATCGTCGTCGGAAGCAGTATCTTGTAATTCGGCCCCACGATCGACCGCGTCAGGTGCGGCACAACGAGGCCGATCCACCCGATAACGCCGGCGACCGCGATCGAACTTGCCGTCAGGAGCGTCGCGCCCAGTATGACAAACGTCCGCGTCCGTCCGGTGTGGATCCCCAGCGTTCTCGCCTCGTCCTCACCGAAACTCAGCACGTTCAGATTCCACCCCTGCGTCAGAACGAGAGCGAAGCCCGCGATCATCGGAATGAGAAGCGGCAGAACGTCGGAACGCTCGGCTCCCGCGAAGGAGCCCATCAGCCAAAAGGTGATCGCCGGCAGCTTGTCGTCCGCGTCCGCGACCGATTTGATAATCGTCATGCCGCTCGTGAACAGCGTGCCGACCAGAATGCCCGCGAGTATCAGGCCGAGCAGCGCGTCGCCGCGAATAATTCTATTGATAAACATCACGAGACCGACCGCCGCAAGACCGCCGGTAAAAGCAAAGAGCTGTATAAATTCGTTACCGAGATTGAGCAGCAGGGCGAGACAAGCTCCGAACGAAGCTCCGGCGGAAGCGCCGAGAAGATCCGGCGAAACAAGCGGATTTTTGAACATGCCCTGATAAGACGCGCCGGCGACGGAAAGCCCCATCCCGACGAGGATCACGATGATGATGCGCGGAAGCCGGATATTGAACAGCGCCGCGGCGAGCTTCGGATCGGCCGCTTCCGCGCCGGAGAGTTTGGCGGCGACCGTCTGCAGGATAGCGGCCGGTGAAGCAAAATAACGCCCGAGGCCAAAAGATATCAGCGCGACTACCGCCAGCCCCACGGCGAGCAAACATATTTTTCGCACCTGACGTTTGGTCGAAAACGTGTCGAAAACTTCATTCATCGTCACTTCCGTTTAACCGTACTAAATGTAAGTATAACCAATACAGAGCCCGCGCGTGGCCCTGCCATTATCATGCCATAATGCGTCATATCTTTCCGTTTGTTGAACAACTTTCAGAACGCCCAAAAGCGCTTCCGCCACTGCCCGCGAGGAAACTTATGTGGGCGCATGGGGCTAGCGCCCCACCGGGCTATTCGCTCCAATTCCGCTTATGACACCGTCGTCACTGCGGGCTTGACCCGCAGTCCCGCAGACCGGGGTATCTATGCGAGCGTACCCGCGGAATTTCCGCTGCTATCCCTTGCGCGAGAAATGCGGGCAGGA
>JAISEX010000315.1 GCA_031263875.1 Eubacteriales Family XIII. Incertae Sedis bacterium
ACTTTCCGAATCCACAGGCGTTTATCTTAATAATAACGCCGGCACAATAACCCTCTACGCCAAATGGATAGAAAAAACCGGCTACAAAGTAGTTTACGACACACAAGGCGCAACAACAGGTACAATAAACAACAAAGAAAACGTCAAATGGACAGACGCCAGCCTTTTGCCGGGCACACAAGTAGAGAAAACCGGCTACACTCCACCCCAATGGAACGTGACAGCAAACGGAAGCAAAGCAGGTGTTTTAGGAACAGACAAATACTCGGAACTCGCGGCAAGCGACATTCCGGAATCCATTACGCTAACCGCCCAGTGGTCACCTCGCACAGACATTCCACTCACCTTTAACGCAAACGGAGGAACAGACGGCTCACCAACATCATGGAGCGACTTAACTTTCGGTCAAACTATAAGCGCCAAAGGCAAAACTCTTCCCGCAAAAGACACAGGCGCGCCGACCCGCACCGGCTACACGTTCTCCGGCTGGTCTACAATAGAAGGCTCGTCTAACTCCGCAGACTTCAACGAATCCGCAACAGTAGACTGGACGTCAAAAAACGTTTACGCGGTTTGGACAGCAAAACCGGTCACCATAACGTATGAGGCGGCAGGAGGATCAGACCCGAACGGCGGAACTGCGGTCGGCACATTAGGCGAACAAATCGGAACATTAGCCACAACATCCAAAACAGGCTATGATTTTGTGTGGAAAAATGGCGGCACGGTGTATTCAACGGAGACGGTTTTATCCGAAGCGGCAGGAGTGGTATTAACCGACGGAGAAGGCAATAACACCCTCACGCTCACCGCCGATTGGACAGCCGACCCCGTCGCAATTACCTACGACCTCAACGCGGGCGACGACGAAACAGCCGGGCTGACAAACACGCCATCAGACGCAGGCACGTACCATTCAGCAATCGCAATTTTCCCGGCAGCCACGCGAACCGGCTACACCCTGGAAGGCTGGTACGCGGACGAAGATGTGACCGATAACGAGTACGAAGCGGGAACCGCGATCAGCGCGGGCGTGACATACGACAGCGGTTACAAACTCAAACTCTACGCGAAGTGGTCAGCGAAATCCGTGACAGTGAACTATCAGTACAATTACGGGACGGCGGGAGTTTATGACACCGCGTCCGGCACATACGACGGGAAGATCGACGCCGCGCCAACTGTGCCCATTCGCGCGGGCTATACGTTTGGTGGTTGGTTCAAAGACGAAGCGGTAACGGACGCGTGGATATTCGGCGAGGAAGGCACAGCATTGAACGCGGATAACGGTGTTGAGAACGCGAACGAAGCGACGCCCACTTTATCCCTCTACGCCAAATGGACAGCGAATCCTCCGCAGACCTACACCGTAACGGTGAATAGCGGCACGGGCGGCGGCTCGTTTGCGGTGGGAGCCGAAGTGAGCATTATCGCGGACACGCTGTCAGGTAAAATATTTGACAGTTGGACAGGCAGCGTAGACTTTGCCGACGCGAACAGCCCCGCGACGACTTTCATTATGCCCGCGAATGCCGTAACCGTCACCGCGACGTATAAGGATGCGCCTGTCGTTGTGCCTCCCGGCTCCACGGTAGAAGAAGACGGGGATAATATCAAAGTGACGCTTCCTGACGATGGCGGCAGTGTTATCGTGCCTCCCGGATCTGCGGTAATGCCCGGTGAGAACGAGAATGAAATTGAAGTCATCATGCCCGGTGATGGCGGCAGTGTTATCGTGCCTCCCGGCTCTGCGGTAACACCCGGTGAGAATGAGGGTGAAATTGAAGTTACCTTGCCCGGCGATGGCGGTAGTGTTATCGTGCCTCCCGGCTCTGCGGTAATGCCCGGCGAGAATGAGAGTGAAATCGAAGTCATCTTGCCCGGTGATGGCGGCAGTGTTATCGTGCCTCCGGGCGCTACGGTAGACGCGGAAGGGAATGTTACCGCTCCGCCGGAGCCGCCCGCAACGGAGAATGGTTGGGTGAAAAATAAAGATGGCGAGTGGGAATATCTCGTGGGTGGCGAAGCGAAAACTGGCTGGCTGTACGATACGAGCTACAAAGCCTGGTTCCACTTCGACACAAACGGCGCAATGCAGACCGGTTGGGTCTATGACCAGAGCGACAAAGCATGGTATTATCTCGCCGGGAACGGCAAAATGGTCGCGGGTAAATGGTTTCATGATACCGATGGAAGATGGTATTACCTCTCCGGCAACGGCAAAATGCTGACGGGGAAACAGACGATTGGCGGGAAGGTTTACTCGTTCAGAGGAAATGGAGTGTGGGTAAACTAAGCCGAACAAATTTATAGTAACAGAATGGGGACCGCGCGAAGAATGTGCGGCTCCTGTTCGTTGTTTCTGTATTGCTTCGCTCCGCTCGCGGGTGACATGGTGGACGGCAGGGGAAGGATGCTTACGCTGTGTTTTATCTCGCTTTTTCTAGCGCTCACGCGATGAAGTAATACGCCGTAGAGGGGTGAACGGGTAGTGTACCCTGCCCGCATGTGTCCGCGCAAGGGATAGGAGGGGTGCGGCAGCAGCCGCGAAGCGGCCGGAGCGGTAGCGAAGCCCCGGATAGCCCGGTGGGGCACGCAGTGCCCCATGCGCCCGGAAATATACTGTTGGTTTACTTCGTCGCTTTGCTTATCACGTGCCATGCGGCGGCCATCGAAAGAGCCGCTTTTTTGTCATGAAACGCTCGTTATATGCCCATAAAGCGATCTCTCCGCCAAAGCGCAAGATTAGTACGATTTTCAGCAAATCAATTCGCTAAAATTTTAACAAAATGAATGAAATTCATTACGCGATGCTGTAAAATTGATATAATTGTTATATTCGTAACAAAGTAAGAAAGGCATGGCGCAAAATAATGGATTTTCAAACCAGTAAAGAACATGAATTTGTAAGAAAAATGGTGCGCGAGTTCGCGGTGGCGGAAGTGGAACCCATCGCGGCCGATATCGACAAGGAACACCGGTTCCCCGAAGAAAATATACCGAAGATGGCACGTTACGGTCTGCTCGGCATACCATTTCCCAAGGAGTGGGGCGGCAGCGGCGGCGATAATATCGCGTATTCCATTGCGGTCGAGGAGCTTTCGCGCGTCTGCGCGACGACGGGCGTTATCTGCTCGGCGCATACGTCGCTCTGTGCGTGGCCGATTTATCATTACGGCACGGACGCGCAGAAGGAAAAGTATCTGATCCCGCTCGCGAAGGGCGAGAAGCTCGGCGCTTTCGGACTGACGGAGTCCAACGCGGGTACCGACGCGTCCGGTCAGCAGACCAAGGCGGAGGATAAGGGCGATCACTGGCTTATCAACGGCAGCAAGGTGTTTATCACGAACGGCGGCTACGCCGACACTTTCGTCGTGATGGCGATGACCGACCGTTCCAAGGGCAACCGCGGCATATCATCGTTTATCGTCGAAAAGGATTTCGAAGGGTTTTCCGTCGGAAAGACAGAGGACAAGATGGGCATCTGCGGCTCATCGACGACAGAACTCGTCTTTCAGAACATGAAAGTTCCGAAGGAAAATCTTCTCGGTGAGGTCGGACAGGGCTTTAAGGTCGCGCTGTCGACGCTCGACGGCGGGCGCATCGGTATCGCTTCGCAGGCCCTCGGCATCGCGCAGGGCGCTTTTGACGTGACGATCGAGTATATGAAGTCGCGCCGCCAGTTCGGTAAGCGGCTCGCCGATATGGATCCGCTCCGTTTTGAGGTGGCCGATCTGAAGACGAGGATAGACGCCGCGCGTCTTTTGATCCACCGGGCGGCTGATATGAAGGACCGGCACGAGGCGTACGGCCCGCAGTCCGCGATGGCGAAATTATTCGCGGCGGAAACGGCCATGCATGTAACGACGAAGTGTGTACAGTTGCACGGCGGTTACGGTTACACGAAGGATTATCCCGTCGAGCGCATGATGCGCGACGCGAAGATCACCGAGATCTACGAGGGCACGTCCGAGGCTCAGAAGCTCGTTATCGCGGCGTCGGTATTCGGCAGATAAGGCGCGGGAAAATCGTTTGTCTATTAACAGTCAAAATGCCGATAAACGTTAGAATATTAACGTTTATAAAGATCGGAAAAATGCTTGAACAGTTGCTAAAAATCGTTTAAGATACAAGCGGGGGCTTTGCGATTCATCCCTCGCACCATACAGGAAACAGGAGGAAGTTATGGCATTCAAAATTATCGTTTGCGCGAAACAAGTGCCGGATACGAACGAGATAAAAATCGATCCGGTCACCAAGACGCTTGTTCGGGAGGGAGTTCCGAGCATACTCAACCACGACGACGCGAACGCACTCGAGGAAGCCCTTAAAATCAAGGACGTCTATCCCGATACGCATATCACCGTCATTACGATGGGCCCGCCGCAGGCGAAGGATATGCTCCGGGAATGTCTGGCGATGGGCGCCGATGACGCGATTCTCGCTTCGGACAGGGCGCTCGGCGGCTCCGACACGTGGGCGACGTCCAACGCGCTCGCGGCGGTCTGCCGCAAGGTCGGCGATTACGACCTTATCTTCGCGGGACGTCAGGCCATCGACGGAGATACCGCGCAGGTCGGCCCGCAGCTCGCGGAAAAACTCGGCGTGCCGCAGGTGACGTATGTGACGGAATTCGCCATCGAGGACGACCGGAAGAATATTACCGTCAAGCGCGCGCTCGAGGACGGGTATGAGCTGATCAAGATCAAAACGCCGTGCATGCTGACCGCGATCAAGGAGCTGAACGTTCCGCGCTATATGTCGATCGGCGGCATTTACGACGCGGTGCGGCACGATATACCGAGCTGGGGCGCTGCCGAACTCGGGGTCGACCCGGACAAGGAAGTCGGCCTGCTGGCTTCTCCCACAAACGTCTACCGCTCGTTTACGCCGGCGCCGAAGGGCAAGGGCGTGACGATCGAGGGTGAAAGCGATAAGGATGTCGCAGATAAACTTATTATCGCCCTCAAGGCGAAGCATGCGATATAAGGAGAGAGATGACCATGATATCAGTAATCAGTGATAAATGCATCGGCTGCAAACTTTGCGTAAAGGCTTGCCCGTTCGATGCGATAGATATGGACGGCAAGCTGGCCGTTATCAATGAGAAATGCACCTCGTGCAAACAGTGCCTGCCCGTGTGTAAATTCGAGGCGATTTTTGACGACGCGCCCGAGGAAGCCGCGGAAACCGTCGATTTGGGCGCGTATAAAAACGTCTGGGTCTTTGCGGAACAGCGTCAGGGCAAGATGATGAACGTCGCGCTCGAGCTTATCGGCGAAGGACGCCGGCTTGCGCGTGAGATCGGCGGCGGGGCGAAGGTCTACGCCGTCCTCGTCGGCGACAAGACGGAGCAGCTCTCGCAGGAATGCTTTGAATTCGGGGCCGACGGCGTCTATCTTATCGAGCATGAGCTTTTGAAACATTACACGACCGACGGCTATACGAAGGTTTTGACGGATGCGGTCCGGCGCGACAAGCCCGAAATCGTTATTTTCGGAGCGACGCATATCGGACGCGACCTCGCGCCGCGCGTGGCGGCCCGACTGAACACGGGGCTGACCGCGGACTGCACGAGGCTCGACGTCAAGGTTTCGAGCTATATCGAGTACGCGAACAAGAATACGACGCTCGACACGTCCGACCTCGATCCGAATTCGGATGACAAGGGACTGAAGCAGACGCGTCCGGCCTTCGGCGGGAATCTGATGGCGACGATCATCTGTCCGCGCACGCGGCCGCAGATGGCGACGGTACGTCCCGGCGTTATGACGAAGCGCGAGCGCAAGCCCGGCGCGACCGGAGAGATCCTGCGCTACGAGCCGAAACTCGAAGCCGCGAATATCCATGTCGATATCGTTGAGGTGGTCAAGAGCGCGAAGGAGATCGTGTCGCTGACGGATGCGGATATCATCTGCTCCGGCGGGCGCGGGCTCGGCGACCCGTCGGGATTCGAGCTTATCAAGAAATTCGCGGACACGGTCGGCGGAGTCGTCGGTTCGTCGAGGGCCGCCGTCGACGCGGGCTGGATCGACCATTCGCATCAGGTGGGGCAGACGGGCACGACCGTAAAGCCGAAGATCTATTTCGCCTGCGGCATATCGGGCGCGATACAGCATCTCGCCGGTATGCAGACGTCGGAACTGATCGTTGCGATCAACAAGGATCCGGCGGCGCCGATATTTGAAGTCGCGGACTACGGGATCGTGGGTGACCTCTACAAGGTCATTCCCAAGATCATCGCGGAATGGGATAAAGCGGACGATCTGTACGAGGCGACGCTCGACAGAAGCGACGACTAAAACATAACGGGAAATCCGTTACGATAATAATGCGGTAAAAAGACGGCGGGGTCTGTTTCAGAAGAAGCAGGCCCCGTTGGTGTTTCATCGTTGGTTTTAATTCGGTATGCGATCCATTCACTCACTCCTCAGCGTATTACGCGACAGGCGGCAGCTTTCGCACGCGGCGGACCATCGCGCCTCCGCCGCCGTTCTCGGGCGTTATTACCGGCTGATTCGTATCGGGGGTCGTCGGCTCAGTCGGAGTTGTCGGCTCAGTGGGCGTCGTCGGTTCGGTCGGCGTGACGGGATCCGTTGTCGGCGGCTTTTCCTCCGCGGGCGGCTCGAGCTTCGTCCCCGGAGCTATCGGATATTTGCCGGGATTCGTATTGTGTATATTGCAGTAATACTCCGGCGCTTTGTCGTCGGTGAAGGTCTTCTTCTCGGTGTTCGGGCACCAGGGCGTCGCGAGGTAGCCGCTGTCCTTACAGATGGTGACGGAGGTCGAGAGGTAGGAGATGGCGCTCGGTACGGTTCCCTTGATGAAATAGTCCGTATAACCGCTGACGCTCGTTCTGACCACGTTGCCCGGCTTCGACGGGAAGGAACCGGCTTCGGTACCTTTCAGGCA
The DNA here is from genome assembly GCA_031263875.1 of Eubacteriales Family XIII. Incertae Sedis bacterium. Taxonomy (GTDB): domain Bacteria; phylum Bacillota; class Clostridia; order Peptostreptococcales; family Anaerovoracaceae; genus JAITEX01. Next base: position 6,913 of record JAISEX010000315.1, read on the forward strand.
TTTGTTCATAAGGGTGCGCCAGAGCGAGGCCGCGTTCCCCGACGTGCCCGTCATATCGATGTTGATATCGCCGCCGATCCAGACGGACGCCGAGTATTTCGGCGTAAACCCGACGAACCAGAAGTCGTATTTATCGGAGGTGGTACCGGTTTTTCCCGCCGTGGGAATGCCGGATAACTGCGCGTTCTTGCCGAGGCCGGAGGTGACCGTCGTGCGCAGCATGTCCGTCATAATAAAGGCGGTGCCGGGATCCATGGCCTGGGTTTCTTCCGCCTTGCCGTCGAGGACGACCGTGCCGTCGCGCTGTTCTACCGACGAATAGGCGATCGGGTCATTATGCACGCCTCCGTTCGGGAAAGCGCTGTACGCCGACGCCATTTCGAGCGGCGAGATACCGCGCGTCATGCCGCCGAGAGCGAGGGCGGCGGGGTTCATATCGTTATTCGTGCCCGTTTCGACAAGGGTCGAGACGCCGAGTTTTTTCAGGAAATTCGTGCTCGTATCCGATCCGATGCTGATCTGGACTTTGACGGCGTTGACGTTGACCGATTGCTCGATGGATTTGCGCAGCGTCTGC
>JAISEX010000028.1 GCA_031263875.1 Eubacteriales Family XIII. Incertae Sedis bacterium
TTATTCAGCCTTACTTTGTATGACATACTAAAAATTATATCATAGAAGTCGGCAACAGTACCCTGCAACCTTCATCGATAATAAGGCTATCGGGCGCTTCAGCGCCGCTTACACCCCGCAAAGATTCCGCAGTTCCTCCCATCGCTGGTCGACGCCTTCCTGTATCTCGGCGATGCGCTGCTCGCCTCCGGGTTTGAACAGATGCTTGAAGCGGCCTTGGAGTTTCAGGTATTCCTCGACGGGAAGTTTGGTCTTGGGTTCGTAGTTCAGCACCCATTCCCCGTCGATAACCTCGAACAGCGGCCACACGCAGGTTTCGACGGCCGCTTTGCAGACCGCCATCAACTGCGATTCGTTGTAGCGCCATCCGCGCGGACACGGGGCGAGTACGTTCAGAAAGGCCGGGCCCTCCGTATAGATGGCGGCTTCCGACTTCTGATGGATGTCCTTGAAATTGCCGAGGTAGGTGGTCTGCGCCGCGTAGGGAATGTGGTGCGCCGCCATGATCTTCGTCAAATCTTTCTTGAACTGTATCTTGCCGTCGGATTTGGAGCCGACCGCGGACGTGGTCGTGTCGGCATAGAGCGGCGTCGAGGACGAACGCTGAATGCCCGTGTTCATATACGCTTCGTTGTCGTAACAGACGTAAACCATATCGGTCCCGCGCTCCATCGCACCGGACAGGGCCTGGAACCCTATGTCGTAGGTGCCGCCATCGCCGCCGAACGTAATGAATTTATACGTTTCGCCGTCGAGCTTGCCCTTTTTCTTCATCGCTTCATAGGCGGCCTCGACCCCGCTCGTCGTGGACGCGGCGTTCTCGAAAGCCGTGTGGATAAAGCTGTCCTCCCAGCTCGTGTACGGGTAGGTCATCGACGAAACCTCAAGGCAGCTCGTCGCGCAGGTAATGACGGCGCGGTCTTCGGGCTTCAGCGCGCGCAAAACCGCCCTGATGCCGACGGTGCCGCCGCAGCCGGCGCACATCCGGTGACCGGGCGCAAGCCGCTCCGGTTTCTTCGCCGCTTCCTTTAATGTGTATGCCTGATAAGCCATTATTCCCTCACCCCTCTATATCTGCAATACGGAAGCTCCGTGCCGGTCAGCATGTCCGCGAGTTCCCCGAAGATATCCTCGAAGTCCTCGACGCGGATATCCCGACCGCCGAGCCCGTAGATATAACCGGTTATCTTCGTATCGGCCTTGCCGTAAAGCGCGGCCCGGACTTCCGCGTTCAGCGGCCCGCCCGTCGCGGAAAAGCCGTCGCTGCGGTCCATTATCGCGAGGGCTTTCAGTCCTTTCAGCGCCTCCGCGAGCTCATCATTCGGAAACGGCCGGAACGCGCGCAGCTTGACAAGCCCCGCCTTCACGCCGCGTTCGCGCAGTTTATCGACGGCGTCCTTCGCCGTCCCCGCCGCGGAACTCATCAGCAGCACGCCGACCTCGGCGTCCTCCATGCGGTATTCCTCGAAGAAACCGTACGAGCGCCCGAAGGTCTTCGCAAAGTCGGCGGAAACATCGAGTATCACCTGCTTGGCGTTTTTCATCGCCTCGTGTTCCGCTCGTTTCATCTCGATAACGAAGGGCGATACGCTGTATGGGCCGACGGCGAGCGCCTCCTCCGTGTTCAGCAGGTATTTGTGCGGTTTGTATTCGCCGACGAATTTCTTGACCGGCCCATCGTCCTCGAGCAAAATATTTTCTATCGCGTGGCTCGTGATAAAGCCGTCCTGGCAGATCATGATAGGCAGCATCACGTCGGGATGTTCGGCGATGCGGTGCGCCATCAGCATATTGTCGTAGGCCTCCTGCGCGTTCTCGCTGTAGAGCTGGATCCAGCCTGCATCCCGCGCCCCCATACTGTCGGAATGGTCCGCGTTGATATTGATGGGGCCCGTGAGCGCGCGGTTAACCGCCGCGAGCACGATGGGCAGCCGGTCCGACGCCGCCACATAGAGCAGTTCGTACATCAGCGCCATGCCGGCGCTGCTTGTGGCCGTCATGGCGCGAACGCCCGCGGCGCTCGCGCCGATGCAGGCCGACATCGCGCTGTGTTCCGATTCCACCGCGATAAATTCCGTATCGATCAGACCGTCCGCCTTAAACGACGACACATACTGCGGGATCTCCGTCGACGGAGTTATCGGAAAGGCCGCGATAACGTCGGGGTTTATCTGGCGTATCGCGTTCGCCACCGCCTCGTTTCCCGACATTCTGTTCTTAACGCTCATTCGTCAGCCCCCTCTCCGTCCGTCTGTATATCGATCGCCCCGAACGGGCAGATCTCCGCGCAGATCGCGCAGCCCTTGCAATGCCCGAAATCAAAATCCGCGCGCTTGCCGTCCCGAATGGGTATCGAGCTGTCGGGGCAGACCGGAAAACAGAGCAGGCACTGCCGGCAATTCTCCTGCTTCCAAACCGGCGTGCGCGTCCGCCAGTCGCCCGTATTAAACGACTCGGAATTACCGGAACCGTACACGAAACCGCCCGGCGTAATATCCGTCCACGGGCTCAGTTCCGTTATACCTTCCATCAGATTTTTCTTATCCATCATATCCTCACTCATTTATCCTGATCGCGGCCGTCCACGCGTCCTTCAGCGCGTTCAGATTCCCGCTGATAACCTCCGGCTTGGACGCGAATTTTTCCGCGAACGCCTTCTCCATATTCGTGAAGAAATCCGCTTCCTTCAAAATGCCCGTCAGCTTCACCGCCGCCGAAAGCAGCGGCGTATTCGGCAGATTGCGACCTATCGTGCGGATCGAAATATCCGCCGCGTCGATAACGTAGATCTCGCCTCCGAAATCCGGAAAATCCGCGAGCACTTCCGCGGGCTGCCGCCGCGAATTGACGAGCAGCTTCCCACCGGGCTTCAGCCCCGCCGTTACATCCACCGATTTTAGCAGCGTTTCGTCGACCACCACCACCATATCCGGCTCGTAAATATTCGAATGGACGCGTATCGGCGCCTCGTTCAAGCGGTTATACGCCGTGATCGGCGCGCCCATGCGCTCCGGCCCGTACTCCGGGAAACCCTGAACATAGAGCCCCGTTTCAAACGCCGCGTCCGCAAGCAAAAGCGCCGCCGTCTTCGCGCCCTGCCCGCCTCTGCCATGCCATCTGATTTCTATCATATGCGCTCCTTTCATATGAGTGCCGATAAAAAAATCCCTGAATCGCCGTGATTCAGGGACGAGTATAACCCGCGGTACCACCCTGCTTGCGCTCCGCCATGCGGCGCGCCGCTTGATTAGGATTAACGCTCCTTACACGCAGTCCTCTACTAACATTTACGCCGCCGTGCGGTGTTCCGCGTTCGCAGACCGGGCTGACAGGCACATGAAATCTCAGAAGTGCCTTGAAGTGATCTTCGGCTCGGGGCACCGGCGCGCTCTCACCCTTCGCGCCTCGCTGGATACGCCGCATCCTCGCCTACTGTCTTCGTCATCGCCTTTTACGGTTTTTCGGTTTTTATTATTATATGTTATTATACATGATTTTCACCCCGCGTCAAAATTTTTTTAATACTTTTAAATTTCGTGTAATTTTCGTCCCGTTTCGTGCGGTATGGGCGCATGAAATCAGACTCGCTCCGCTCACAGCTCCCGCAAATCCTGCCGGACTGAGGAACTGGAGTAATCGCCGTTAATAATGCGGGCGCATGGGGCACTCAAAAATAGGAGGCCGTTTTTTGTGAATGCTCACGCGTGGAATTATCCCGCGATTAGTGACAAAATCATTTTGAGCGCCCCACCGGGCTTTTCGCTGCAATTCCGCTCATGCTATCGCTGTCATTTCGGGCTTGCTCCGGAACGTTCGCTACGCTCACTCCTCCGCTCGCGGTACTCGCTTCGCTGTCCTGTTTTACACTGCGGCTAAAGCCGCGTAAAACAGGCAATCCCCCAGGCCGAGGTATCGGTGTGAGCGTAGTCCGCGGAATTTTCGCTGCTATCCCTTGCGCGGGGCATATGCGCCATTCCGTGGCGTCCTGTAATATCAATCATCGCAATTGCAAGCCGCAATCCTATAGACCACCTCCGTCACCCAATTTCCGTATATGCCGATTCCCAACCAACGACGTCAACTGCGCAATAGCCACCTGATTAAGTTGAACCAGTCGTTCGGACTGCGCCAGATCCTGCTCGATCAAAAGGGCATTGATGCTTTCCATATTCGACAATACGATAAGCTGTTCCAGCGTCGCCTCATCGCGAATATTTCCTGTGGCAGCAGGGTTTGCGCTGCGCCACTCGGCGGCGGTCTTGCCAAAGAGTGCCACATTCAGCATATCCGCTTCGGACGCGTAGATCGTTTTGGCTTGCGCCTTCGTTACCACCGGCGGGATAATATGCTCTTTGATCGCATCGGTGTGGATACGGTAATTTATCTTGCTGATGGTGCGCTGCAGATTCCACTCCAATGACTGGCTCTGTTGTTCTTCAGATTTGAGGCGGTCAAATTCGTGGACTAAATACAGTTTAAAATCGGCCGACAACCACGTAGCAAACTCAAAAGCGATATATCTATGCGCAAAAGTGCCGCCATAGCGACCGGATTTTGATGTAATGCCGATGGCATTTGTCCCTTCAATCCATCTCTTGGGAGTGAGTACAAAGCTATTTGATCCCGACCGGTTCTTAAACCCCTCGAATTCGAGGGGTTTAAAATCGGGATTATATAACTTTTCCCACAAACCCAAAAATTCAATTGTCGCGTAAGTGCGCATCCAGTTTTGAATTATTTGGTCAGTTGCTCCTTTATCGCGATACTTCGCCATATCCGTCAGCGATATGTAATCGTCGGCATTCGCCCGGTACAGAGCGACTTCCGTGCCTTTGACGTTTATCGTATTTTTCTTCGCCACTTTCGTCATCTCGCCACCATCCGTACTCTTGTTTGTATAATTATTATACTCCGTTCGTGAACGCATGTTCAAGTAGTTTTTGCGGGAAAATGGCCGATATTATTATGAAACATTTTTATTGATTGCAAGAACGGTTGTCGTGGCAATCCAGATACGGCCATGAAATTCTCCTTGGGCGCATGGGGCACTCAAAATGATTTTATACGTAATCACAGGCTAGTCTTTCGCGCGGACATTTACAAAAACGGACTCGTATTTTTGAGTGCCCCACCGGGCTTTTCGCTTGTATCTTTTTTGCCGGGAGCAAAAAAGGATACCGCTGCTATCCCTTGGCAGAGGTACAGGAGCTTTGCCTGTTTTACGCGGCTTCAGCCGCAGTGTAAAACAGGACAGCGAAGCGAGCAACGCGAGCGGAGGAGTGAGCCTGCGAACGTTAGCTCCGTCGTACCTCGCACATCGAGGAGCGCAGGGCTTCAGCCCGTGGCGCTCTACCGTGCGCGGGACATGCGCGGACCTTCGTGCCGTCTTTGCATAGTCAGTCATTACAGTCCCGAGCCGCTCTTAACATGCGGGCAAAGCATACAACATACCCGTCCTCCTACGGCGTCCCTGTTCCTCACATAACCCAAAAACCGCGCGGGCCAAAACACGGCATCACCATCCTCTCCCTGCCGTCGTCCTTCTCATCGCCATTTTCTGGCGGCGGGCGGCAGAATGCCGCCCCTACGTCTTTCCCTGCAGCGATTTTGCGGCTATGCCCCGCAATCCAACGGCTACCCGCGAGCGAAGCGACGCAATAACGAACAGAGGCCGCGACATCTCTGCGCGGCCCCCGTTTTACCCATGCGTAATATGCTTTGTTTGACGTGGCTTAGCTTATCCAAACTCCGTTTGTTTTGAATGAATAAACCTTGCCGCCGATCTTTTGTTTCCCCGTCAGCATTTTGCCATTACCGGAGAGATAGTACCAATTGCCGTCGGTGTCTTTCAGCCATTTGCTTGCGACCATCGCGCCATTCCCGGCGAGGCGATACCAACTGCCGCTATCTTTCACCCAACCGGTTTTCATGGCGCCGTTTCCGGCGAGATAGTACCAGGTGTTATGGTCGTAAACCCAGCCGGTCTGCATTTCGCCAGCGGCGTTCAGGTAATACCATGTGCTCTGGTCGTAAACCCAACCGGTTTTCGCGACGCCATCGACGAAGTATTTCCATACGCCATCTTCATGTACCCAGCCGTTATCGGCCACAGGCGGATCGACGGGTGGATTTACGGGCGGGTCAACGGGTTCGTCTTTATACGTCGCGGTGACGGTGACGTCTTTCGCGGGCATAACGAAGCTCGTTGCGGAATTGCTCGCGTTAGCGAACGTTACACCATCATTGCTCGTCCATTTGTCAAAAACTTTTCCTGACGCGGGCGCGTTCGCGGTGATATTTACCGTTGCTCCGGTTGCGTAGGTGCCGTTGGCTCCGTCGGTGCCGCTCACTACCGTTACGGCATAGACCGTCGTTGCGGGCGGTGGAGTTACGGGTGCGTCTTTGTATGTTGCCGTTACCGTTACCGCATTGTCGGGCATGGTGAAAGTCGTATCAGCGCTGGTGGCGCTTGCAAAACTTCCGCCGTTACTCGTCGTCCATTTGTCGAAAACTTTCCCGCTTAGCGCCGGAAGCGCACTGATGGCGATCTCTTTTCCCGATGCGTATGAGCCGTCGCCGGTGCCGTTCGTAACAGTCAGAGCATGAACGTTTTTATACGTCGCGGTGACGGTTGCCGCCGCGTCGGGCATGGTAAAGACGGTCGTGGGACTGGTCGGGTCAGTAAAACTGCTGGCGTCCGCTCCTGTCCATCCGGCGAACACTTGGCCATCCTTGGGCGTGTCTGCAACGATGGTCACTTTTGCGCCGGCTGCGAACCCGTTTTTATCATTACCGCTGCCGGTTCCGATGAATTTGCCGTTCTTCACGGTCAAGACTTTGGTCGTTGCACCGGATTCGGGCAGAACGGTGACCGGTACGCTCGCCGTCTTTTCACCGCCATGCGCGTTGATGGTGGCGGTGATCAGCGCCGTTCCGGGATTTTTCGCCAAAACCGAGCCGCTGGCGTTTACGGTAGCAGCAGCTTCATTCGATGAAGTCCATCCTTTCAGCGTGGGTATATTTCCGCCCGTTGTCGTTTCGGTCTGGGCGACGGGCTCATAACCCGTTACGCTGAGCGACGCGGTGTCGCTGTTGGTGGGATCACCCGCATCTAAATCCAAGGTGATCGGATCCGTTATGTTCAGCACCGGGGCTTTGATCATGATGATAAGTCTGGCGCCCGCGGCTGTTTTCGCAGCAGTAGCGCTGTTATAGAGCCATATCTTGAGCTGATCCAGACCTGCCGGAAGATTGCTAAACACATTCCCCGTCGTAGAAAAAGTGGGGTTGGCCGCCTTTATCGTGATCGAGCTTAGCTTACTGTCATTCGCAAATATGCTTGATCCAAAATTCGTTACGCTCTCCGCTATATCAACAGATGTCAGATTTGAGCAACCCATAAATGCCATCGCGCCGATACTCGTTACGTGGTTCGGTATCGCGATAGAAGTCAGGCCAGTGCAGTCTTGAAACATACGCTCACCTATCTCCGTCACGATGTTCGGTATCTCAAT
>JAISEX010000041.1 GCA_031263875.1 Eubacteriales Family XIII. Incertae Sedis bacterium
CGGTTCGCGCCGGATCCGCGGGAGCAGTCGCGTTACCGCCGTACTCGACCGTCTGCGTTTTGAGCATCTTCCCGTCGTAATCGTTAAATGTAACCGTAAAGGTATTAATTTTGTACGCAGCGGTAATCGTTACATCAGCCGTCACGTTCTGCCACGCGGAGCTTGCCTTATCCCAGCCCGCGAATCTGTAACCGGTTCGCGCCGGATCCGCGGGAGCAGTCGCGTTACCGCCGTACTCGACCGTCTGCGTCTTGAGCGCTTTCCCGTCGTAATCGTTAAATGTAACTGTAAATTCATTGATCCGGTACGCAGCGGTGACCGTTACATCAGCCGTTACGTTCTGCCACGCGGAACTCGGCTTATCCCAGCCCGCAAACGTGTAACCTTTACGGGCCGGGTCATTTGGCACAGCGGCGCTTTCCCCATAGCCAACGGTCTGTTTTTTTAAAACATTTCCGTTCCAATCCTTAAATGTAACCGTATATTTCAGAGGTTCAAACACCGCGTGCACAGTATTCTTGGCCCCAGCGCTTGCGGGAGCCGAAAGGTCGGAGTAGGACAATTCCACTTCGCCGTTTGCGTCGGTTTGCATGGCCTTGACCGTTCCGTCGCCGGCGGTAAGCGTAACGGAAGCCACATTATAGCCGGTTTTCGGCGTGGCTTTCAGCGTGATCTTGCCGTCCGCGATCTCGACCGGCGTCGTTATCACATCATTGCTGACGGATATCGCGCCGGACGTTATATCGTAGGTAAATGTCAGCGGCGCAGCGCTGCCGGATCTCTTCTCCACAAACGCGCCTTTGCAGCCGGCATCGGCGGCGGGCAGCCCGCAGAGCGAAACGCCCGGATGGGAGTGGGTAATGATAAGTTCCATCTCCGACGTCTTGGGATAATAATATTTGACGACCGCGTAGGCGTGCGCGCCGCTGGTAATATCCATATCGAAATCAAGCGAACCCGCGCCGCGCGACGGCCTCACCGCCGTGGCGTTTCCCACGGGAGCGCCGCTTCCGTCCACCGGCTGGTAGATGAAAACATATTCGTAGGCATCCCTGTCCGCGGGCGCAAGCGCCGTATAGGATTTGTTTACCTTGTGAGCGCCCGTCGAATATCCCGTCGGGTAACTCAGCGAAACTTTTTGCGTGCCCGAAGCCTTATCGGTCGCGATCCAGACGTTGCCGTCATACATCAACCGCTCCGTGTCGTATTTTGTGAGATTTTTCGCGTAACCGGTCGCCGTATTCTCAATTCCGTCCTTCAGCGCGTCCAGCACGGCGGTACCGGCATACTGCGGCAGAGCGCCCACCGCGATGGTTTCCGTCCGCGACGCGGGAATGACCACCTGCTGGTTCCACGCATAGTTAAAAGAACCGAACGCAGGGTTGAGCCCGTTCTGAATGCCCACATCGCCCACCGTCGCCGCCGGGCCTATTTCCACGTAATTGTTTCCGTAAGAACCCGTGTAAGTTCCGGATCCCGTCGGAAGCGTCTTGGTATTATTCGGCCACAGCGCGTCAGCGGGAGCGCATATCGCTATATCGCCGCCGTAGACGTTCTGGTATTTTTTCGGGTTGCTCAGCGAGGCCGCCGTATTGCCCGTTATCGTTCCGCCCTGGATGATCAGCGCGGGAGGCGCCAATCCCTTCGTGTCATCTTTGAGCGCGCCGACCACCACGGCCCCGCCGATCAGCGCCGTATTGCCGCTGATAACGCCGCCCCTCATTATCATATGCGCCCCTTTGGTCAGGTGTATGGTCCCCGCCCCCGGCAGCGAACCACCGTCCCGGCTGTCCTTATAAAGCGTATCCGTGAACAGCACACTTGTGTTGTTTTTATTGTTTCGTATCTCGCCGCCGTGCATCGTCAAGACGCCGTTTTCCGTTCCGCCGGAGCCGTTCATCTCGATAATACCGCCGCGGGTCCCGCCGACGTTGCCGTTTATCTGCGCGCCGGCATAGATGTTAAATTCGCCTTTCTGCTGAAAGAGCACCGTGCCCCGGTTCGGGCTCGTGTTGTTGTTGATCTTGCCGAACACGTCGACAATATTCGGGCCGTACGTGTTCGCGGCATAGATCATGCTGGTCGCGCCGGTCAGATTTATCGTCGATATCTTATTATCTTCGATCGATCCGCTCGGGCCGATAGTCACCCGCGACGTTTCGGTGGTCGCCACCACATTTATAACGTGAAGCGAGATGTTATTCTTCGTGATCGCGCCGCTCACCGTAATGACGGGAGCCTTCGAGCTGTCCGCGTCAACGATTTTCGACACGGTATTACCCGTAATAACGCCCTTGCTGATAAGAGCGGGAGCAGTCGCGTATTTCGCGTCGACGACGCTTCCCGCCGTATTACCGGAAATCGTGCCCTCAAGCTCGACCTCCGGCGGCAGGAGTTTGCCCGCGCTATCCGTGGTATGCCGCATCAGAATAAGCGCGCCGGAGCCGAAGTTGTTGCCGCTGATTTCCGACGACGGTTTGACGCTCAGGGTGCCGCCGTTTACGTATGCCACCGCAGCGTTACCGGCGATGGTTTCGTTCTTGAAATCCCCGGAGATCTCGGCGGAAGACTGCGAGAGATGTAACGCGCTCGAGGCGGAACCCATGCCGCCTTTCCACGCCGTGATTTTCGCCCCTTTGTCCATCACGCAGCGAGCGCCGCCATCAAGGAACACCACGCCGCGCGCATTGCTGTTCGCGTTCGACGGCGCGTAATTTTTCAGCACCGAACCGGCATTCAGATTCACCGTGATGCCGGCCGCGTATGCGCTGATGATCCCTTCGTAATCCAGATTGTCCGGATTGTTATTGTCGTCGATAATGATATTTTGTAATGTAACGGAGGAGGTCTTGGTCCCATCCGCCGGGCTCACGCCCACCTCTATCAGCGAGGCGTAATAGCCGCCGGCTGCCCACGGCCGCACGGTATCGTTTGTCAGCGGCCACCCCGCGCCGCGCTTGATCGTAAACGGCGCTCCGAAAGCGCTCATATCGCTTTCTATCGTCACGTGCTTTGTCCAATACCGTATGGATTTCGTGACTGTAATATCGGCGCCGAGCCTTATCGTTCCCGATCCGCCTTCCGGTATGGCGTTCAGCGCGTCAAAAAGCTCCGCTTCGGTCGTAACGTTTCCGGCCGCTTTCAGCACGTTCGTTTTCGCGCCGCGCGCATTCTTCGGAAGACCGCCGCGTTCCAAAGAAACCTCGCCGCCCGCGTCCTCTGCAGCCGCCGTTTCCGCCAGCTCCGGTTCGCTTGTTTCGTTCTTTTGAACGTCCTCCGTATCCGCCGCGGCATCGCCGTCAAGAGCGGTTTCGGTTGCCGCCGGTTC
>JAISEX010000294.1 GCA_031263875.1 Eubacteriales Family XIII. Incertae Sedis bacterium
GGGCCGGGGAAAAGCAAGGGACACGAGGAGGAATTCGTTATGAAAAAGAGAAGGTTTTCGTTTGCGCTGTCTGTGATGCTCGCGCTTATGCTCGTGTTCACTATGATACCGCAGAGCGCTTCCGCGTTGACGCCGGTACCGGGCGGCGATATTGGGGTGAAGGTCTATGTGAACTATCAGATGGACGACAGCGGGTTTATGCTCGCGAAACAGCCGGTTATCGTGCATCCGGGCCTTGCGGCGGATTACGGGTATTCCTATGGCAGTAACGTGACGCCTGCGGATATCACGGCGCTCGACGTGCTGGTTGCGGCTCATGCCGTCGTGTATGATAATCTCAAGGATGAGGTAAACAAGAACTTAACCGTATCGGACGGGTTTGTCGGCCTTTCGTTCGGCGCGGCGGGTCCGATTACGTTTGTGGACGGCGCGATGCCGCATACGGCGGCGGGCGACGCGACATTTTTCGACAGCTATAGCGGGGTGAATTCCTATACGGGCGATTCGGTGCCGCAAGCGGTGATACAGGGCAGCGACAGCGTTGAATTCTTTGTGATTCAGGATCCTATGTGGATGGATAACGTCGCGTGGTTTGAAAAGGACGGCGCGAAGGTCGAAGCGCTGACCGCGGCTCCGGGCGAAAAGATAGACCTCACGGTTAAAGGATATATGAATTGGTACGGCCTTGCGGTGCCGGAGGATCTGGCCAAGAAAACGGTGGCGATCGAAGACGCGGCACTGACGGCGGTTGACGTCAGTGAGAGCGGCGGGGTTCGCTCCGGCGAATTTTCCGATTACGATTCTCCGCTCGGCATTTCCGACGCGGCGGGCAAACTTTCGTTAAATGCTCCCACTGCGCCCGGCACCTACTATTATTCCGTGTTTGATAAAGGCGGCGACGCGCCCCTGTTCTCTCCGTGGCTTGAGGTGACGGTTTCGGAGCGCGCCGGTTGGGAGAGTGAAAGCGGCGGCACGTGGAAGTATTACGAGAATGGCGCGGCGGTAACGGGCTGGAAGCAGATCGGCGGAAGTTGGTATCATTTCGCTTCCGGCGGGGCGATGCATTCCGGCTGGCAGAATATCAATAATAAGTGGTATTATTTCGGCGGTGCGAACGACGGGGCAATGAAGTCCGGTTGGCAGAAGATCAAGGGCAGTTGGTATTATCTCAGCGGCGCAGACAGCGGCGTTATGAAAACGGGTTGGCAGAAGATCGGCAGTAGCTGGTATTACCTGAGCGGCGCGAACAGCGGCATTATGAAAACGGGCTGGCAGTTGCTTGGCGGGAAATACTATTATTTCGGCGGCGCGAATGACGGCGTAATGAAGACCGGCTGGCAGACGATTTCCGGAAAAACATATCATTTCGGTTCCGCGAATGACGGGAAGATGCGGGTCGGCCGCGTGAATATCAGCGGCAAATACTATCAGTTTAACGCGAGCGGCGCGCTCGTTTCGCAAACTGTGGCGCAGACCGGAACGCAGACCGGGAGATATGTAGCGAGTCGAAACTCCAATGTATTTCACATCTCGTCATGCAGGTATGTCAATCAAATCAAGCAAGCGAACCTTATCAGGTTCAGTTCACGGAATGCGGCCACAAGTTCTGGGCACAGACCGTGTAAGGTATGCAATCCCTAAGGCCGGAAGTAACGGCAAGCAGGTAACGATAACATGAAAAAGACCACTCGTATCAAACCGATAGCGTTCGCGATAACCATCTGCCTTATCGTGCAGACGGCGGCAATGGGTTCTTTCGTCTTTGCGGACTGGACGTCGCTGGGCGGCGAGAACAGCGGGCATACCGACGGCTTGACGCCGCGCGCCGCTGCCGAGATAAGCGTCGAATGGACGAAGGCTTTCGACAAAACGGCGCTTTGGAATTCCGTGGGCTATCCGATACTCGTGGGCGATTATCTCTATGTGGCCGTGGCGGGCAGCATATACAAGATCGATAAACATACGTCAAAGATTTCCGCAGAAAATGTGTTGGGTCGGCCTGCCGCGAGTTCCGCGGCGGAGCCTGACCCGGCAACGATCGGGTACGCGTCGTTTATGGCGTACGGCGACGGCAAGATATACGTGCCGCTGCAGGGCGGCGACATTCAGGCGTTCGACGCCGCTACGCTCGAGCCCGTCTGGTATGCGGATTACGACCGGAATACGGCGCATAAAAAGGTGCTGGTGCGTGTGCAGGGCGTGCCGGGCAGCACGGTGATGGACGCGGCGCAGGCGGCCGCGGATTATCCGAACGTTACGATAGGCGCCGGAGGCTGGACGGATGGCGCGCGGCTATCGAGCATCGAGTACAAAGCGGAAACGCAGGTATTATACCAAGACGGGCGCATTTACACGGGCGTCTATTACTATCATAATAACAACGAAACGCACGGGACGTTTTTCGCGGTGCGGACCGGCGACGACGATCCGGGCAACGCATACGAGGATAAGGATTTCCTGTGGGAATACGAGGAGAGCGCCGGAAATCTGCGCGGCTATTACTGGGCGGGCGTCGCTGACGCGGGAGATGCCGTGATCGTCGCGGGCGATGCGGGCACCGTCCTGTCACTGAACAAGAGCGACGGCGTTCCGACTGATTCTACCAGCATTGTTTCCGGTGACGAGAGTTTTGCGCGCGCGGGCATGACGTACGTGCCGGACGGTTCCGGCACGGGCGATCTCTATCTCTCCACGAAGGCGGGCACGCTGTGGAAGCTGTCCTATAATGAAACATCCAAGAGTTTTGGTCCGTCCAAAAAATCTGCGGCGCTTTCGGGCGGTCCCGGCGCTTCGGCGCCTGCGCTGTCAGGTAATAAACTTTACACCTTTTCCGGTCAGATAAACGGCGGCGGTAAACTCGACGTGTTCGATAAAAACACGCTTGCGAAAAAAGCTACCGTGGATTTTGGCGGCTACAGTCAGAGCTTTCCGCTGGTGAGCGACGCGTATAACGGCAAGACCTATCTGTACGCGATGCTCAACGAGCCGGGCCAGGACACGGTAGTGGTTTTCGAGGACAGTCTGGATTCGGCGGCTCCGAAATCGCGGACGTTGTATAAGCCGGGCGGCAGCCAATCGCTGAACAGCATTATTGCGGACGACGACGGCACGCTGTACTTTTTCGACGGCGCCGGCAAGCTCAACGCCCTGTCAAGCAAATACCTTGACTCTGACCCGATGGAGTTACAGGGCTGGCACAAGCAGGCGGACGGCACGTGGAAGTATTATGCCGACGGCGGCGTGCTGACCGGTTGGAAGAAATACGGCGGCGCATGGTATTATCTTGATAATAAAAACGGCGGCGCGATGGCGACCGGTTGGCTGAAGGACGATGGCGCGTGGTATTATTTTGCGCGGGATGGCGTGATGAAAACCGGCTGGCTGCGGGACAACGCCAAGTGGTATTATCTCGGTTCCGCAAGCGACGGCGCGATGAAAACCGGTTCGTATAAAATAAACGGCAAGAATTATGTCTTCAATAAAAGCGGCGTCTGGATCAGATAACGGAGGCGGTATGCGGCAGAAAAACAGATCGATAACGGTAAGAATCCTCGCGGTGATAACGGCGCTGCTGCTCGTTTTTGCGGGT
The DNA here is from genome assembly GCA_031263875.1 of Eubacteriales Family XIII. Incertae Sedis bacterium. GTDB lineage: Bacteria > Bacillota > Clostridia > Peptostreptococcales > Anaerovoracaceae > JAITEX01. Next base: position 3,590 of record JAISEX010000294.1, read on the forward strand.
TTCGCGGCGTGTGGGAAAAAGGCCGATGACGCGAAACAGGACACGTTAAAAACTGAGGCGGCAGAGCAGGATATCGATTCCGCGGAAGGGGATGCGGAACCTGCGGCGGCCGAAGACGATGCGGCCGATCCCGCAGCGGCAACTGACGCCGCGGCGCAGGATGCGACCGCAAGCGAAGAGCCCGCGAAAGCGGCCACCGACGGTAAGACGTCCGCAAAAACTGCGACGCCGGCGCCCGCAAGCGATTCGTCGGGCAAGAGTTCGGGCAGCACGCCACCGGTGGAAAAACCAGCGGCAAAACCCGCCGACACGTCGTCCGACACGGTCACCGTTACGTTATCCGTGGACTGCAAACTGCTCTACGACGACGATCCCGACCTCGCGTCCTTAGTGTCGACCAAAGGCGCCATGCTGAGCGGCAAGAGCGTGAAGGTCAAAAAAGGCGCGACGGTTCTTGACGTCCTGAAGGCGTCCGGCATCAATTACGCGGGCAGCGCCTACATAAAATCCCTTATGGGGCTTTCGGAAAAGGACGGCGGGCCCAAGAGCGGCTGGTGTTACAGCGTCAACGGGAAATTCCCGAACCTCGGCGTCACGAAAGTCACGGTCGAGAACGGCGATAAAATAGCGTTTCGTTACTCTATGAACAACGGGCTGGAGTTTGGCGTTACGCTCTGAGCGGCGGGCGAAGCAGTGTTTGTAAAAATGACAGGGTGACGGCACGGAAAGAATGCTTACGTTGGTTTCCTATCTCGCAGCTTTTGTCGCGTGTGTGATACATGGCGGCGCCGGATAAATGGCGGAAGTGCCGCCTGTCTTGCCCGCACAAGGAGCGAGGCAACGTTTGCTCCCTCCGGTCGCGCACTCCTCCGCTCGCGTTGCTCGCTTCGCTGTCCTGTTTTACATTACAATGCGGCGCAGCCGCGTAAAACAGGCGTCAGCCGAGCGACGCGCACGGGATAGCAGTGGAAATTCCGCAGGCTCGGAGCAAAACAGCGGCGGGGACTGTGTGCTAGATTGCTTCGTCACTTCGCTCCTCGCAATGACACGGGGAGCGGGCTGAGGAATTGCAGCGAATAGCCCGGTGGGGCACTCGTGCCCCATGCGCCCCTATTGAAAGTGTGAGTACGCGCAGAGTTTTGCGGCTCGTATGCGCTCTTATAGAGAGGTGAAATATAAACAGTCATGATATTCATGAAACGAAAAACGGCAAACCGACTACTACTGATCGCCGCGATCCTGCTTGTCGTGTGCGTGGGGTTCGCGGCGTGTTCCGCCAAAACGGACGATAAAGCGGCGGTAGCCGTGACGATGTCCGTCGACTGCAAACTGCTGTACGACAAGGACCCCGAACGGGCGGAGCTCGGCGGCCTGTCCGATAAGGGCGTGATGGTCACGGATAAGAAGGTCGCGGTCGGCGAGGGCGCAAGCGTCTATGCGGCGCTCGTCGCGTCGGGCATTCAGTTTACGGGCAACGATTACGTCGCCGGTATCATGGGTCTGGCGGAGGGCGACGGCGGCCCGGAAAGCGGCTGGTGTTTTCTTATTAACGGTAAATTCCCCGAGGACGGCGTGAAGGACGCGAAAGTCGGGGACGGCGATAAAATTGATTTTCGGTACACATTGGATTATGGTAAAGACATCTCCGGCTAATATATTTTCGCATTATCACCCGGCGGCGGTTTTGCTCTACATCGCCGCCGCGGTTTTCTGCGCCATGTTCACGCTGATGCCGGCGTGCGTCGTTTTGTCGTTCGTCTGCAGCAGCGCGTATTCGATATTCCTGAATGGCGTCCGCGCGTACGCAAAAGCGCTTCGGCCGCTGCTCATCATATTCGTCATCATCGTGTTGGTAAACCCGGTCACGAACCATCGCGGCATGACGGTCTTGTTCCATTTGTTCGGCAATCCGGGCATGCCGGTCACGTGGGAAGCTACCCTGCGCGGCTTGTGCTCCGGCGGAATGTTGATGAGCATATTCGTGTGGTTTCAGTGCTATCAGGCGCTGATTACAAACGACAAATTCATGTATCTCTTTGGACGGATCGCGCCGACCTCGGCCATGGTCGTGTCGATGGTGCTAAAGCTCGTCCCCGTCACGATACGAAAATATCACGAGATAGACGAGTCCCAATCGGCGCTGCGCATGTCAAGCAATCCGGTTGACGGAAGGAAAGGGCGCATACGGGCGGCGGTGAAAGTGTCGGGCGTTCTTCTCAGCCGCACGATGGAGGACAGTATCGAAACGGCGGATTCCATGCGCGCGCGCGGCTACGGCAGCGGACACCGCACGCGGTTTTCAAATTACCGGCTGACGGCTGCGGACATCATCTGTATCGTTATCCTCGCGGCGCTGCTGGTCACCGTCGTTTCACTGATCGTCATCGCGAATAGGAGCGTCAACTTTTTTCCGGTCATACGGATTCCCGATAATCGTGTTATGAACGGCACGCTGCTTGCGGCATACGCGCTGATGCTTTTAGCGCCGCTGTTTATCGAAATGCAAAATCTCCGGCATTATACCGGCGAGCGGTCAGGCGGATAAGATGGCTATTATCGAACTCGAAAATTTTGGATTTACGTATGCGGGAACGGAGCGGTCCGTCCTGTCAAGCATAACACTTGACGTGCGCGGCGGCGAGTTTGTTCTCGTCTGCGGAAAATCCGGCTGCGGCAAAACCACGCTGCTTCGCAATTTAAAAAAAGAAATAGCGCCCGTGGGAAAAACCGAAGGCGCCGTCCGCATCTGCGGGCTTGCGGAATTGACGCCGCGCCAGTCCGCGACGCTCGTGGGATTTGTTATGCAGGATCCGGACAATCAGATCGTGATGGATTCCGTCTGGCTTGAGCTCGCGTTCGGTCTTGAGAATCTCGGCATACCATCCGAGGAAATAGGGCGCAGAATCGGTGAGATATCGGCGTTTTTCGGCATAGATTCGTGGTTCGGCAAAAAGGTCGAGGAACTTTCCGGCGGGCAGAAACAGATACTGAGCCTCGCCGCCGTCATCGCGATGCAGGCGGAAATAATCGTGCTCGACGAGCCGACCGCCCAGCTCGACCCGATCGCCGCGAAGGAATTTCTCCACATGCTGATGCGCGTCAATACGGAGCTCGGCAAGACGGTGATATTATCGGAGCACGCGCTCGAAGAAGTCTTTTCGATGAGCGACAAGGTGCTGTATATGGACGGCGGCGAAGTGAAATACTTTGGCGACACCAAAGGTTTTACTCTGGCGCTTGCGCCGGACGATAATTACTATCCCGCGCTTCCCTCTCCCGCGCGGCTCGCGATGCGTTTGGACGCGTCAAGTATTCCGCTTGACGTGCGCGAAGGCCGTTCCTGGCTTTTGAATTACGCTGATCTGCGTTCGCTTCGTTCCAGATATGACGAAGCGGCTACGGTAAGCCCGCCGAAAAAGCCCGCCGAAAAAATCCCGTTTGCGCTCCGGGCAAAGGGGATATGGTTCCGTTATTCCGCGCATGATGATTTTGTGCTGAAAGGGCTCGACGCGGAAATCGCGGAGAATTCACTGCATATATTCGTGGGCGGTAACGGCAGCGGAAAGAGTACGCTGTTGCGTGTGCTCGCGGGCGTGCGAAAACCGTTTCGCGGCAAGGTCGCCGCGGCGACGGGCGCGCGGGTGACCATGCTTTCGCAGGATCCAAAATCCGTCTTTGTCTGCGAAGCGCTGCGTGAAGAATTTGCGGAACACGCGTCTTCGGTCACAGCCGAAGGATCCGCGGAGCTGATAAAGCGGCTCGGCCTCGAAAGCCTTTTGGATCGCCATCCCTACGATCTTTCCGCGGGCGAAATGCA
>JAISEX010000297.1 GCA_031263875.1 Eubacteriales Family XIII. Incertae Sedis bacterium
AGCAGCCGCGAAGCGGCCGGAGCGAAGCGCAGCCCCGCAGAGCCCGGTGGGGCACTCAAAATAAGAAACCGTTCTTCACAAATCCCCGCGCGTAAAACTGTCCCGCGATGAGTAACAAAATCATTTTGAGTGCCCCATGCGCCCAAAATCACTCACTGCGATAGCCGCGATTCCTCTCGCTGCAAGATTGCGAATCAAGTCCGCAAGAGGTTTGTAACGAAACCAGCCTGATGGAATATATTGGAATCGCATTAGTCGCGATAGTCGCAAATGAGATTGAGTTTAAGCCATTTTGCCAGCACCGGCGCTCACTGCCCGCAATACCTCCGCTCCGCCCAATCAATTTCTCCCGTTTCGCCTGATAAAAAAACGTAAAAATAGACAGCGGCAGCGGAAATATGGTATTATAGTAATCCACAAGACGTATAGAGGGAACGGCGGAGTGTCCGCGCTGCGGCGCTGCGCTCTGCGATATGCGAGACGGAGTGGGGCGGCAGCTCCCGCGCCTCCGCGAGGAACAAGGAGAACAAAGACATAATGCCTGAGGCGGATCCCGACGGATCTTATATATTACAGCTTACGTTATTATTTATCCTGATACTGATCAACGCGTTTTTCGCGATGGCGGAGATGGCGACGGTGTCGGTGAACAAGAATAATATCAAGCTGCTCGCGGATTCGGGCAACAAACGCGCCCGCGTCCTGCTGACATTACTGGAACATCCCAATAAATTTCTTTCGACGATACAGGTTTGCATCACGCTGGCCGGTTTCCTTCAGAGCGCCTCGGCGGCGACTTCGATGGCGGCGGATTTCGGCGGTTGGCTGCGGAGCCTGGATTTCCCGTACAGCTTCCAGATCGCGGTGGTCGTTATCACGATAATATTATCGTATTTCAACCTCGTGCTCGGGGAACTCGTGCCGAAGCGCATCGCGCTGCAATATTCCGATAAGATCGCGCTGCTCACGGCCCGTCCGGTGCGCCTCGTGTCGGTCGTGGCGGCGCCGTTTATCTGGTTCCTCTCGAAGTCCGTTTCGGTGGTGCTGCGGATTTTCGGGATCAAGAAGGATCAGGTGGAGGAAACCTATTCGGAGGACGAGATAAAGCTGCACCTCGACGTCGGTATCGAGTCCGGTTTTATCGACAAGCCGTCCAAGGAGATGATAACGAGCGTCTTTGAGTTCGACGACAAGCTCGCCTACGAGATCATGACGCCGCGGACGGACATCTTTATGGTCAGCGTCAACGACAAACTCGATGAGTACGTCGACGAGCTGTTGAAAAGCCGTTTTTCGCGCATTCCGTATTACGACAAGGATAACGACGATATCGTCGGCGTCCTGTATATCAAAGATTATATTATCCAGGCGAAAAAGGTCGGTTTCAACCGGGTCAACGTGAAGAAACTGCTGCAAAAGCCGTTTTTCGTGCCGGAAACGAAGAATATCGACGATCTGTTTCACGAGATGCAGGAGAGCCGCATCCATATGGCCTTCCTGATCGACGAGTATGGCGGTGTGTCCGGCCTCGTGACCACGGAGGATATCGTGGAGGAGATAATGGGCGCGATCGACGACGAATACGACGACGCCGAGCCGAAGCTCGAGCAGCTCGACGACCACACGTACCGCATCGACGGCAATTATTATCTCGACGACCTGAACGACGAATTGGGGCTGACGCTCGAATCCGACGACGTGGAAACTATCGGCGGGCTTTTGATGGATAATATCGGCGAGATCCCCGACGATAATGACGAGGAAAAGCAGGTCGTGGAAATCGGCGAAAGCCGTTTCACGGTCGAGTCGTGGAAGGAACGCCGCGTCGATAAAGTCCTGCTCGAGATCCGGGAACCGGCGGCTGAGGACGCGGAGGACGAGGATTAGATGCTGGCGGAGGATATCGCACGGGCTGTTTTGGGCGTCGACGGGGTGCTTGAGATAGCGGGCGGCCACGCGAAGGGCATCCGCCTCGCGCATTCCGACGGCGGGCTCGTTATCGACATCAACGTTATTCTCCGGTGCGGCATCCGCATTCCGGAAATGGCGTGGCAGTTGCAGCAACTGGTAAAAAAACTCGTAACGGAATCGGGCGCCGAGGCGCCGACCGGCATCAATATCACTATACGCGGGATACGGACGGAATAATGGACACGGAAAAAGAACAATTGAATAAGCGCAGGCGGGCCACGCGGGAGCTTCTGATGCAGCTCGTCTACCAGATGGATATGACGGGGGATTTCTCGGACGCGGCGCGCAAGAAGTTTCTCGACGAGCATTCCGGCGAAATCAGCGTTTCCGAGCCCGATTTCAAGTATTTCAACACCTATCTCGCGGCGGTGCGGGAAAACTACGCCGCTATCGACGAGCGTATCGCTTCCGCGAGCGATAATTGGAAATTAAGCCGCATCGCGAAGGTGGATCTCGCCATACTCCGGCTGTCCGTCGCCGAGATGACTTCTCCGGGCGACAAAAATCCGATACCGCACCGGGTTTCGATAAACGAGGCGGTCGAGCTCGCGAAAAAATACGCTGGCGATAATTCTCCCGGATTTGTAAACGGGATACTCGGTAAAATCGAATGCAGCCTATCAAAGTCAGCCAATTAAATTCGTATATCAAGCGCATTCTCGGCAGCGATCCTATTCTGTCAAATGTTTCGGTCGCGGGCGAGATTTCGGGCTGTAAATACCACACGAACGGTCACGTATACTTTACGCTGAAGGATGAAAACGCGGCGGTGCAGTGCTTTTTGCCGGCGGGCGTGCTGGGCGGTCTGCGCTTCAAGGTGAGCGACGGCCTCGGTATCGTCGCGCACGGTTACGTCAACGTCTATGAAAAGGGCGGTTCCTATTCGCTGAATATCCGGGATATCACGGTGGAGGGCGCGGGTAATCTCGCGGAAGCCTTCGAGGTTTTAAAACAGAAACTCCGCGAGGAGGGTCTGTTCGACGCCTCGCATAAAAAGCCTCTGCCGTTTTTCCCGAAAACCATCGGCGTGGTGACGTCGCCGACGGGCGCGGCGATCCGCGACATGCTGAAAATCATCACGGACCGCAACGATTACGCGAACGTGGCGCTCTACCCGGCGCTCGTGCAGGGCGAGGGCGCGGCGGCGGAGATCGCGGCGGGAATACGGTATTTCAACGAGCGTATGTCCGAGACCGACGTTATTATTATCGGCAGGGGAGGCGGCAGTATCGAGGATCTGTGGGCGTTCAACGAGGAATCCTTGGCGCGGGCAGTCTTCGGTTCCGTGGTACCCATAGTTTCCGCTGTCGGCCATGAAACCGATGTGACGATAACCGATCTCGTAGCGGACGTGCGCGCGGAAACGCCGACGGCCGCGGCCGCTCTCGTGGCGCCGGATACGCGTGAAATGCGCGAGAGCCTGTTTTCGATGAGGGACGAACTTCGCTCATCCGCTGTCTCTTCGCTGGAACTTCTGCGGGAACGCATGGAGTCGAAGAACGTGTCGCAGCTTTTGCATATCGCGCAGGAACGCGTCGAAACTTTGCGCATGGTGGCGCAGATGCGCGTCGAGAAGCTCTCCGCGGCGGCGCGGGCGGCGCATACTGCGGCGCGCCGTGACACGCAGCTTCTCCTTGAACGGCTGAATACCACCGATCCCGCGCGCATTATGGCCCTCGGCTATGCGGCGATAACGGGCGAAGGCGGCCGGCTGATCCGCTCGGCTGCTTCTCTGACCGCCGGCGGCGAAGTGACGGCTTCGTTTGCGGACGGTACGGCAAAAATGCAAGTTTTGGATTATAATATTAAGAGGAAGCTACCCGATGGAGGCGGTAATGACTGAGAAGAAAAAAATAACGTTTGAAGAAGCGTATTCAAAACTTGAGGAATGTTCGCGCACGGTGTCGCGGGAGAGCATGACGCTCGATGAAACGATCGGCGCGTTTGAGGAAGGCGTGAAATATTATAACCTGTGCGCCGAGCTGCTCGACAGCGCCGAACAACGCATTATGCGTATCGACAAGGAGACGGAGGAACCGCTCGATGTTTGATACTATCGGATACGAAACGTATCGAAACGAAATCGAAAACCATATACTCGATTTCCTGCCGGATATCGACCAGAAAAGCATTACGCTCTACGACAGCATGCGTTACAGCCTGACGGCGGGCGGGAAGCGGATCCGTCCCATCCTGACGCTCACCGCCTGCGATATTGCGGGCGGGGATATGCGCCACGCGCTTCCGTATGCCTGCGCTGTCGAGTATATCCACACGTATTCCCTGATCCACGACGACCTTCCCGCGATCGATAACGACGATATGCGCCGGGGAAAGGCGTCGAATCACGTTATCTTCGGCGACGCCACGGCGATACTGGCGGGCGACAGTCTGCTGACTTGCGCGATGGAGGCGATGCTGAAGGATATGATGCTGTATTTCGACAAGCCGCAGGAGCTGGCGCGGCGCATACGCGCGGCCAACGCCATCGTCAAGGGCAGCGGCGTGCGCGGCATGATCGGCGGACAGATCGCCGATATCGAGGCGGAATCCAAGTCCATATCGCCGGAACTTCTCGATTATATCCATCTCAACAAGACCGCGGCTCTGATCGAATCCGCCATACTCGCGGGCGCGTATATAGCGGGCGCGGACCGGGAACAGCTCGATGCCTTGTCGACGTTTGGCGAATGCCTCGGGCTCGCTTTCCAGATAACCGACGACATGCTCGACGTGCGCGGCGATGACGCGGAGATGGGGAAGAAAAGCGGGCAGGACAGCAAGCTCCAAAAGGCCGCGTATCCGTCGGTCCACGGCATGGAGCGCTCGGAGGCCCGGCTCGCGGAACTGACCGGCGCAGCGGCGTCCGCTCTCGCCCCGTTCGGCGAAAAGTCGGGATTTTTGATACGGCTGACGGAAGCGCTCGCTTCGCGGAAGATGTAGAGAGTGAGCCGCCTTTGCCTATGCTGAAAAAGAACATTACCGATTATAATTTCCCGCAGGATCTGGCCGATATGTCGATCGACGAACTTCGGCTGCTTTCGTATGAGATCAGGGATTTTCTGATCCACAGCGTGGCCGAAACCGGCGGCCATCTCGCGCCGAATCTCGGCGTTGTGGAGTTGTCGATAGCGCTTCACCGCGTGTTCGACGTGTCGCGCGACAAGATCGTGTGGGACGTGGGGCACCAGTCGTATGTGCATAAGATATTGACGGGCAGGGCGGACAAGTTCGGCACGCTGCGGCAGTACGGCGGCATCAGCGGTTTCCCGAAATCCGCCGAGAGCGTTACCGATATCTATAACAGCGGGCACAGCAGCACGTCCATTTCCGCCGCCATGGGGCTTGCGGAGGCGCGCGATATATTGAACCAGGATCATAACGTGATCGCCGTTATCGGCGACGGCGCGATGACGGGCGGGCTCGCGTACGAAGGACTGAACAACGCGGGCAGCTCCAAAACGCGCATGATCGTCATTTTGAACGATAACGAGATGTCGATCTCCCCGAATACGGGCAGCATATCGCACCACTTGCGGAAACTCCGTTCGTCAAAGACCTATATCGATATGAAAAAATCGCTGTCGCGAACGCTGCCGCGCATTCCCGGCGTGGGTCTTCCGCTCTACCACGGCCTCACAACGGCGCGCAATACGCTGCGTTCCGCCGTTATTACGGAGTCGATATTCGCGGATCTCGGATTTACGTATTACGGGCCGGTCGACGGGCATAATATCGAAGACCTGATCCAGAATCTCGAGCTCGCGAAGATGATCGACGCTCCCGTTCTGATCCACGTGATGACGAAAAAGGGCAAAGGTTACAAAAATGCCGAGCTGCGGCCCGGCAAATTCCACGGGATCGGGCCCTTCGATGCGGAAACCGGCATTGAGCTGGCGCGTCCGGACGGCGCGTCCTGGTCACATATCGCCGGCGGAGCCATTTCCGCCGCTGCGGAGAATGATCCGCGCGTCGTCGCCATTACCGCCGCCATGACGGACGGCGTGGGGCTGACGGATTTCGCGCGAAAATTCCCCGAGCGGTTTTTCGACGTCGGCATAGCGGAACAGCACGCGGTAGCGTCGGCCGCGGGGCTTGCGCTCGGCGGGCTCCGGCCGTTCGTCTTCTGTTATTCAAGCTTCCTCCAGCGCGCCTACGACCAGATACTGATGGAAGTCGCCCTGCAGAACCTGCCGGTCGTTTTTATGGTGGACCGGGCGGGCTGCGTGGGTCAGGATGGGGAAACCCACCACGGCCTCTTTGATCTGTCGTATCTCGGCCATATGCCGAATATGACGGTTTATGCCCCTTCCTGCGAGGAAGCGCTTCGCGCCGCTGTTTCCGAGGCCATGCGCGCGGGCGAACCGGCGGCTATCCGGTACCCCCGCGGCAGCGCGGTTTCCTTTCCCGCCGCGACCCGTGCGCTTCGCGCGGATTCCGGTGCGTTTTGGCGGTTGCGGGACGGTAATGACCTGACGCTGCTGTCCGCCGGAAAGATGACGCCGGTCGCGCTTGAGGCGGCCGAAAAACTTGCGGCGAACGGCCTTGATGCGGCGGTCGTCGATATGTTTCGCCTGAAACCTCTCGACGAGAACGGCATCGCGGGCCTGCTCGCAAAGGGAAAACCCGTGATCACGCTTGAAGATAACGTGATTTCCGGCGGTTTTGGCGAGAAGGTGGCGAGCTTTATCGAAACGGGCGGTTTTAACAACAAGGTCCATATTATCGCGTGGCCGGACGGCTTCCTGACGCACGGCTCCGTCGCCGACCTGATGACGGCGGACGGGCTTGACGCGGAGGGCGTAACGGCGAAAGTGAAAGCGTTTACCGGTTATGGGCGCGACTAATTCCGCAAAGCTGCGGCTCGATGTCCTGCTGGCGGAGCGCGGTTATTACGAGTCGCGCGAGAAAGCTCACGCCGCGGTGATGGCGGGAGAGGTGACGGTCAACGGCAGGGTGGAACTGAAACCCGGCACGAAACTTGCGAGCGATGTGGAACTGGTGGCGGCCGACACCTCCGGCAAATACGTGGGGCGCGGCGCTTTGAAGTTGGAACGGGCGCTTGAAATCTGGCCGGTCGAGGTAACGGACGCCGTCTGCATGGATATCGGCGCTTCGACGGGCGGTTTTACCGAGGTGCTGCTCCGCGCGGGCGCGCGCAAAGTTTACGCGATAGACGTCGGTTACGGCCAGCTCGACTGGAAACTGCGGAACGACGAGCGCGTCGTGAATATGGAGCGGACGAATTTTCGGCATATCGACCACAGTCTGATCGCGGAGGAGGTGGATATCATTACAGCGGACGTGTCCTTTATTTCGCTGAAACATATTTTCCCCGGAGCGGCGCCGCATTTGACGCAGGGCGGCTCGCTGATAGCGCTTATCAAGCCGCAATTCGAGGCGGAACGCGGGCAGGTCGGCAAACGGGGTATTATCCGGGATCCGGAAATACGGCAAGAAACAGTCCGCAAGGTGGCCGGTTACGCGGCGGATTCCGGCCTGATTATGGACGACGTTATCGAATCGCCGATAACGGGAGCAAAGGGAAATGTGGAATTTCTCGCTTTTTTCAAGAGGGGGAGTGTGATAGTACCATGAATGGACTGACACCGATGATGAAGCAATACATGGAAATAAAACAACAGAATCAGGACGCCATTCTGTTCTTCCGGCTCGGTGATTTTTACGAAATGTTTTATGACGACGCGGTGACGGCTTCGTCGGTCCTCGATATCGCGCTGACGAAGAAGAACTGCGGTATCGGCACCGAGCGCGCGCCGATGTGCGGCGTGCCGTTCCATTCGGCGGATTCGTATATCGCGAAACTCGTCGAGTCGGGATTCCGCGTGGCTGTCTGCGAACAGGTCGGCGATCCGAAACCGGCAAAAGGGATCGTAAAACGCGAGGTGGTCAGGATCGTGACGCCGGGGACGCTGATGGGCGAATCGATGCTCCGGGCCGGTGAAAACAACTACCTCCTGTCGATCTGCGTTTCTCAGGCCGGATACGGGCTTGCGTACAGCGATATTTCGACGGGGGAGATCGGCTTTACGTCCGTCGGCGGCGAATCGCGGAATGCGCTTCTCGCTTCGGAACTCGAACGGCTGAAGCCGCGCGAACTGATCTATCTCTCGTCCGACGACGCGGAACTGACCGCCGCGCTGGACGCGAATACCGAGATGACGCTGACGATGCTCGACGCGAAAACCCACGATATTTCGCGCGGAGAGCGGACGTTTGAGCGTATTTTCGGCATCCGTTCCGCAAAAGCCGTCGGCGCGGAGGATGAAACCGCGGCCACGGCACTCTATCTGCTGCTCGAATACATCGAAGACACGCAGAAACACGATGTGGCGCATCTGATTTTGCCCCGGTTTTACCGGCTTTCCGACCATATGATGCTGAATAAGGCGAGCATCCGGAACCTCGAACTGACCGCGACGCTGTTTGAAAACACGACCGAGGGTTCTCTGCTCGGCATACTCGACAAGACACGGACGGCGATGGGCGGACGCCTTATCAAGCGGTGGATACAGAGCCCGCTTATCGACATCGGTGAGATAACCGCGCGGCTCGATACCGTCGAGCAGTTGACCGAGGATGTGATGCTCCGCAACGATCTGCGCGAGCATCTGCGCGCCATTTACGATCTGGAGCGTCTTGCGGGCCGCGTATCGTTCGGTAACGCCAATGCCCGCGACCTGATCGCGCTTGCGGGCAGCCTTGCGGCCATCGCGGATATCGTCGCGGTATTATCGAACACGCCGGAGGATTCGCTTCTCGCGCGCCACGCGCGGCAGGTGCCGGATCTGACGGAAGTGCGGCAGTTGATCGAAACGGCGCTCGTTGACGAACCTCCGTTCTCGGTGCGGGAGGGCGGTTTGATACGGCAGGGATACAACGCCTCCCTCGACGAGATGAAAGCGGGAGTCGCCGGCGGGCAGGAATGGATCGCGGCCCTCGAGGGCAAGGAGCGCGAGCGGACGGGCATCCGAAACCTGAAAGTCGGGTTTAACCGCGTGTTCGGCTATTATATCGACATCACCAACTCGAACAGGACGCTTATTCCCGAGGAATACATCCGCAAACAGACGCTTGTGAATTCTGAACGCTATGTCACGCTGGAGCTGAAAGCGATGGAATCGCAGGTGCTCGGCGCGGAGGAACGCATCAATACCCTCGAATACACGCTGTTTAACGGGCTCCGCTCCCGCATTGCCACGAGGATAGCGGATATTCAGAAAGCCTCCGAAGCGTTGGCGGCAATCGACGTGCTGGCCGCTTTCGCCGAGGTGAGCGCGCGTTTTGGTTACGTGAAACCGCTCGTCGACGACGGGCCGGTGATACGCATCGAACGCGGACGCCATCCCGTTATCGAACATAAGCTCGCGGACGGACGCTTCGTGCCGAACGACGTCTATCTCGACAGGACGGACCACAGCATGCTGCTGATCACGGGGCCGAATATGGCGGGTAAATCGACCTATATGCGCATGACGGCCCTTATCGTGCTGATGGCGCAGGCGGGCTGTTTCGTTCCCGCGGACGACGCGCATATCGGCTGCTGCGACTGCCTTTACACGCGCATCGGGGCGTCGGATAATCTCGCGCAGGGCGAGAGCACGTTCTTTGTCGAGATGAACGAACTCGCCTATATCCTGAATACGGCGACGTCCAAAAGCCTCGTGCTGCTGG
>JAISEX010000090.1 GCA_031263875.1 Eubacteriales Family XIII. Incertae Sedis bacterium
AAGGTCGCGTATTTGGAGCGGAACACGAGGTAGGGCGAGTCGCCGGGCGTAAAGTAGAATTTTTCGAGGTACTGCGGGCCGTCCGGTATGTGGTGCTTGCGGTAATTGCCGAGCAGCGAGCCGTCCGCGTCGAATACGGCGGCCGAATTGTAATAGACGCCGTCCATGGCGTACTCGTAGTAGCAGCTCACGATAACGATGTCAAGCTCTTTCGCGAGGGCGGCCATGCGCGTATTGGTCGGGCCGTCGACGGGTTCCGCCTGATCGTATTCGCGGAAATCGATGATCTGCGCGAAGTACGTTCCCGCGAAAAGCTCCTGCGTGCAGACGACTTTCGCGCCCGCCGCGGCAGCGGCGCGGATCTGTTCCTCGGCCTTTCCTACATTGCGTTGCTTGTCCGGCACGCAGGCGAACTGCGTCATGCCGATGGTTACGGTTCCTTTGTTCATGGTTACCTCCGTGCCGCGCGAAACGGCGTAAACGAGTCCTGAAGCTGCACTCTCAATAGGCTTGTCAGGAAACAAATGAAATCATGTATCGCCGATAACGTACTCGTTGCAACCTTGGACCCGGCCGCTTTGTAACTTTTGATGATTTCATCTTTCAACTTTAACGTATATCCATTTCTGTTGCGTGATAAATCTAATGCGGGCGGAATGGCGTGATGGTGCGCTTTACGCAAAACCCCGCCTGAGCAAAAGTATAGCACAGGTATCAGCTCATGTCGCGCGATTAGAGTACGATTCACGCTTGCCTCCATGCCGCCGTGCGGCACAAACGAGAGGTGAAACTTGATGCGCGTTGAAGTTTCATCCTTTGTCCCGTTCATAGATGATCTCGCCGTCGAAAACGGTCAGATCGACGCGGGCGTTTTTAATGTCATCGGTTTCAAAGAGATTCCGGTCGAGAATGATAATGTCCGCGAAATTCCCGGCCCTCAGCGATCCGAGTTCGTGATCGCGCAGGGCGCTGTAAGCCGAGCCGGCCGTGTACGCTTTCAGCGATTCCGCAACGGTGAGCTTTTGCGCGGGATTTTGCCCGCCCGCGGGTTCGCCGTCATTATGGACACGGGTGACCGCGCGGTAAATTTCAAAAAACGGGTTGTTATCGATAACGGGACAGTCGCTCCCGAACGCCATCACGCCGGCCGAAGCGAGCAGGTCGCGCAGCCGCCACGTTTGCCACGCGCGATCTTTGCCGAGCACGGCCGGGTAGGGATTTTCGGCGTAAATCTGCGTCAGCGCTATCTGCTCCGGCTGCACGGACGGAACGATGCCGAGCTGCCCGAAACGCGGAATGTCTTCCTCCGTAACAAGCTCACAATGCTCGATCGCATGCCGGCAGTTATTCTTCCCGTAAAGCCGTATCGCCTTCTCATAGTAATCGAGCGCCATGCGGTTCGCGCGGTCGCCGAGGCAGTGCAGTTTGACGGAAAGGCCGCGCTTGTGCGCTTCCGGGACGGCAGCCTCGATCGCGTCCGTATCGAAAAGCGAGAGACCGCGATCTCCCGATTTATCCGCGTAATCGTCGAGCATCAGCGCCGTATGCGTGGTGAACACGCCGTCGACGAATTGCTTGACGTGATTGACGGTCAGCTTCTCCGAGTTATATTTTTTTTGCCAATCGAGAACGAGGTCGAGATCGCCGAACAGGTCGGGAGCCGCGTGGATGCGCGTCGTCAGTTCGCCGCTCCGGTCCATCTCGCTGTATATCGACAGGTCGCCCATATTGCCGTGGAAATACGGCATAACGTCAATAAGCGACGTTATGCCGTAAGCCTTTGCGCCGTCCATATAGGAACGAATGAGCGAACGTTCCTTTTCCGGCGGAAAGACAAGCGCGTGAATGGTCACCAAAGCGACCGCGCCTTCAAGTAATATGCCCGTCGGTTCGCCCGTTTCGTCCCGCACGATAACGCCGCCGTCGGGGTCGGGCGTGTCTTTCGTTATGCCCGCGCGCTTGAGGCCCGCGCTGTTGAGCCAGCAGCCGTGAGCCTCCGCGTTCAGCAGGAAAACGGGACGGTCGGGGAAATACGCGTCGAGGGTTTTCTTATCCGGTAATTCGGGATTGTCCCAGAACACATGATACCATTGGAAACCGATGACCCAACCGCTTTTATCCTCGTCCTTTTGCGCGGCTTCGTAGGCGAGTTTCGCCGACTCCTCCGCGCTGCGGCAATCTATCAAGTTTACATATTCGCGGAACATGCCCGCCATCAGCAGATGCACGTGATTGTCGTGGAAGCCCGGCATAACGAGCCGCCCGCCCGCGTCTACGATCTTCGTATGCGCATCCGCCATCATCGCGCCGTCGTCGTCTTTCAGCACGGCGGCGATGCGGTTACCTTTCACGGCTACGGCGCCGCGGAACGGAACGTCGGACAGGCTGTCAAAAATCACGTTGCCGCGTATCAAAATATCGGCGGCCGATTCAGTATGGTTAACATTCATTTCATGTACTCCGGTCATAGTAATTCCTTATTCAGACATTTGCAGATCAACCGGCGGTTTCCGGAAGAAGTTTGTGATAACGGCGAGCAGAACGACGCCGACGCCCAGCCAGATAAAGCCGAGGATCTTCGCGTCCGTCGCGAGGCTGATCCATATCGCGATGCAGACGATGGCGCCGATCGCGGGCAGGATCAGATATTTGACGATCGAGAGCCCCGAGCGCTGCTTCTTCTTGACGAAGTAGTAGACGATAACGCAGATGTTCACGAGGGCGAATCCCGCCAGAGCGCCGAAGTTGATAAGCGAAACGGCAAGATCGAGCGACAGGAATATACCGACAAGGCTGATAACGCCGATCAGAATGACATTATACGACGGGACCTTGCGCTTCTCGTTGAGGTGCGCGAAGAATTTCCGCGGGAGAGCGCCGTCGCGGCCCATGCCGTAGAGCAGACGCGCCGCGGACGATTGGGACGCCACAGCGGACGCGAAGCAGCCGACGCAGTACACCGCGGTGAACAGATACACCATAAACGACTTTCCGATCCGCTCGATCAATTCCGCCGAGCCCGAATCCGAAGCGACGAACTCCTGCCAGCCGGTCGGCCAGGCGAGTTGGAAAACGTACGATACGAGAATGAAGATAACGCCCGCGGCCAGACAGGTGATAATGATCGCGCGCCCGATATTCTTTTCGGGATTGATCGCTTCCTCCGAAACCGTCGTTACCGCATCGAAACCGAGGAACGAAAGGCAGAGGATCGACGCTCCGCCGAATATCACCGCCATGCCGCCCATGCCGCTGCCGTCGCCGAGGATCTTCAGCTCGTCGAGATTGACAAAAGCGCTCGTGTCCAGAAGCGTGCCGGCCCCGCCGCCGCCGATAACGAATTTCACCGCAATGATAACGAAGAAGAGCACGAATATCGTCTGTATAATGATAAGTCCGTTGTTCACCCAGGAAGTGAGCTGTATGCCCATCAGATTGATGACCGTGACGATAGCGATATATGCCACGATAAAGACCCAGTTGGGGATCATCGGGAACGCGACATGCAGATAGATGCCCGCCAGCAGGAAGTTTATCATCGGCAGCAGCAGATAATCCATAAGGATCGCCCAGCCCGACAGGAAGCCGAGATGGGAGCTGATCGAGCGCTGCACGTAGCTATAGACCGAACCCGCGACCGGGAAAGCCTTCGACATGTGGCTATAACTGAGCGCGGTAAAGAGCATGCCGACCGTCGCGATCAAATACGCGAAAGCGAGCATGCCGTGCGTCTGGACCTGCACCGGTCCGTACGTTGAAAAGATGGTTACGGGCGCGAGATACGCCAGCCCGTAAAATACGAGCGATCTGAGCGGCAAAACCCTGTTCAGGGTCTGCTTATACCCAAATTTCTCGAGGTTGGAAGCGTCCTGCCTCGTCGTGTCAGTTGCATGGTCAGCCATGTTCGTCCCTCCTTGTTAAAATCCATAAAACCAATACAATCAGTGCGTTATGAAAGCGTCAGCCCAAAGAACGTTTTCATAATATTCAATTACCTCAACAGAATAGCAAAACGCGTGCCAATTGTTTCGAGGCGCAAAAACGTTGAAAAATGCGCATCGGTTCCGTATAGTAAAAACATCAGTGTCAGCGCAGACTGACGCATGTGCGTCCAGTTGCCGCAAAACGGCCCTCGAAACGGGAAAATATAATGAAAATCGAAACCGTAAGCGCAGACTGACAGAGTGCGTATATGCTTACAGGCCGGCCGGTTATGGGGAGAAGTTGTGGGCGGCTCAGGGGAATAATATGGGCGCATGGGGCGCTCAAAAAGATTTTGTCACTAGCCGCGGGACAGTCCTCCGCGCGAGTATTAAAAAAAGCCTTTTATTTTTGAGCGCCCCACCGGGCTATCCGGGGCTGGCGGCCCCGGCGCTGGCGCGCCGTGGCTGCTGCGCACCCCTCCTATCCCTTGCGCGGGACATGTGCGACCTTCCGTGCCGTCTTCGTATCATCTGTCATTGTGGGTTTGGTTCGCAGTTTCCCTCTCATCGTCATCACTGCAGACGTTTGCCCCGGCTGCGACGGCGCCCCGTGCCACTACTCCCGCAACCCGCATGTCATCGCCGCCATTCCGACCCCGTGCCCCGGCTGCAACGGCGCTTCCTCCCGCAGTCTCCATTATCTCTCCACACATTCTTCATATGAATTATTCTATAAGATGTGATATAATTTTCCCATGAATAAAAAATACTTTCATCAATGGGGTGAAATTAAAACATCCATAAATAATGACAAGGAACGGGTCGCGTTTTTTTCTGAAAGGGATATCTGGATCGCAAATCTGGGTGAAAACATCGGCTACGAAGAAGATGGCAAAGGCGACACCTATTCGCGCCCGATTTTGATTATTCGTACCTACGGAAAAAATATGTGCTTTGTCGTCCCGCTCTCCACGACGGGAAAGCGCGGGTATTTTTATCACGAATTTGACGGACACACGGGGAAAATGAGCGTGGTGCTTCTTTCTCAGGCTCGGGTTATTGACGGTTTGCGGTTGCGGAGAAAAATAGGGTACGCTTCGGAAAATGATTTCAAAGCGATCAAGAAACGACTGAGAAATATCCTTGGAATATAAAAACGTCCCGCAAATCGTAGGACGTTTTCGTTCGCCCTCGCTCAAGAGCAGAGGGGGTAGGCCGAAGCCGTTTGTACTTATATTATATATCATTATTGAAAAGTGT
>JAISEX010000120.1 GCA_031263875.1 Eubacteriales Family XIII. Incertae Sedis bacterium
CGAAAACAGCGCGAACCGGCGCGGCATTAATCTGACGGAATAAGTCCGCGACGGCATCAAAAATCACCCGGGAAGCACACGACCGTACACGCTCGAAGGCCAGGTCGTCAAGATCAGCGACCGCATCGCCTACATCAACCACGATATCGATGACGCGCTCCGAAGCGGCGTTATCGCGGAGAGCGACCTGCCGCGGGCCGCGGTCAACGTCCTTGGCGACCGGACGAAACTGCGCATCGACACGCTGGTGCGGGACATGATCCTGAGCAGCGACGGCAAAAATATCATCG
The DNA here is from genome assembly GCA_031263875.1 of Eubacteriales Family XIII. Incertae Sedis bacterium. Classification (GTDB taxonomy): domain Bacteria; phylum Bacillota; class Clostridia; order Peptostreptococcales; family Anaerovoracaceae; genus JAITEX01. Next base: position 291 of record JAISEX010000120.1, read on the forward strand.
CTCAGAGTCAGGATTGCGCGGCGGCGATGAACGAGCTCCGCGCCTTTATGTTTGAAAACGTCTACCAGAGCGAAAAGGTCAAGCGCAGCGAGGAGCTGGACAAGATAAAATTCCTGATCGAAAGCCTGTACGATCATTACAGTGAAAATCCGCAGGATCTGCCGGCGGAATATGTCGCGCTGATCGAGGAATTCGGCAAGGCGGAAATGGTCAAGGACCAGATCGCCGGCATGACGGACCGCTACGCGATCGACACCTTCGAACGGTTTTTCGTTCCGAGCGGTTGGAGAAGGGACTAGGTGAAGTACGCGGCAGTAATGCACTCTCGCTTCTGAAAGTTGTCGGTTATTGCGTTTAGTTTGGGGCGCATGGGGCTGTTTCGCAAAATAAATGCGGCAGTCCAGTTGTTAAAAAAATAACGATCTGAAGATTTTAAATCCAGTGAAACAGCCCCACCGGGCTCTGCGGGGCTCCGCGTCGCCTGTTTTACGCGGCTTCAGCCGCAAGGTAAAACAGGATAGCGAAGCGAGCAACGCGAGCGGAGGAGTGAGCGCAGCGAACGTTGCTTCGGCCCCGGCGCTCAAGACATGCGCTTTGGAGGTGCGTCTATTTCGCAAGTCTAGCTCCAGCTCCGCTCATTTACAGCTAAGTCCGCGCCGTGGCTGCTTCGCACCCCTCCGATCCCTTGCGCGTCGCTCAAAATGATTTTGTCAGTAACCTGCGGGACAATTCTACGCGCGAGCATTTACGAAAAACGGCCTCTTATTTTTGAGTGCCCCATGCGCCCATATTGTTGGCATTGAAGAAGCTCCGAGCGAAGAAGCAGCTAGACCCCCTGATCAACTTCAATTAAAAATAATCAATATCCCGAATGCGGGGCAGTATTTTTGGCGGCCATTGCGACTTTATATATAGGATGGCACAGATTATTAACATCGCAGATGAAATAAAGAGCAGGGCGGATATCTCCGATGTTATCGGGCGCACGGTCAATTTGAAACGGTCGGGCAGCCGCCATGTGGGGCTGTGTCCGTTTCATAATGAAAAAACGCCCTCCTTTTACGTAAATGACCAGACTCAGACGTATAAGTGTTTCGGCTGCGGAGAATTCGGCGACGTTATTTCTTTTTACGAGAAGTATTACAATCTGAATTTTATCGAGGCGGCGAGCAGGCTTGCGAATGAGCTGGGGATCGATTGGGAGCCGGGCGGCAATTACAGCACGGATTCAAAGAAAAAGGCGTATTATGAGGCGAATAAGATAGCGGCCCGCTATTATTATGACGCGATGTGGGCCTCGGATAATCCGGGGCGGCGGTATCTTGCGGAGCGCGGTCTCTCGGAGCGGACGATGAAGAAGTTCGGTCTGGGCTACGCGGACGGCGGCAGGAACGGTCTGGCGGGCTATCTCGCGCAGAAGAATATTCCCGAAAACATTGCGCTGGAGCTCGGTCTGATAAAGAAGGACGGCGCGGCTGTTCGGGACAAGTATTTCAACCGCGTAATGTTCCCGATAATCAACGTGCGCAACAAGGTTATCGGCTTTAGCGGGCGGATACTCGGGGACGGATATCCAAAGTATATCAATTCGGACGCGTCGCCGGCGTATAGCAAGAAGGACAGCCTGTACGCGGTCAATATTACGGGCAGCGCGATGCGCGCGCAGGATCTCGTGATCCTCGTCGAGGGGCAGATGGACGTTATCGCGCTCTACGAGCAGGGTTTCGAGCAGGTGACCGCTGCGCTCGGCACGGCGCTGACGCCGGAGCAGGCGGCGCGGCTGAAAAAGTATACGAACAATATCGTCATTGCGTATGACGCGGATGAGGCCGGCCCAAAGGCGACCCTGCGCGCGATCGATATTTTGTATAAAAAGGGCATGAACGTCAAGGCGCTCGTTCTCGACGATACGAAGGATCCGGACGAGTACATACGCAAGCATGGCCGCGAGCGGTTTGCGGCTCTGCTCGCGAAGGCGCTTCCCGCGACGACATTCAAGCTGAAGAAAACGCTTGAGCGCTACGATCTCAAGGCTCCGGAGGGTTCCGTAAAGTTCCTGAAGGAAGCCGAGGAAATACTTCGGCAGCTCTCTCCCGTGGAGGCCGAATATTATATCGGGAAACTCGCGGGGCTGACGGGCATCGCCGAAGGAGCGATCCGCATGGAGGTCTTCGGGGATGGTGTGGAACGCGCGTCGCCCCCGGTAATGCCGCCGGAGCGGACGCAGCAGCACACCGCTTCTACGGCAAAGCGGGCGTTGCAGCAGAATATTTTGCGCCTGATTATCGACGATAATTCGTTTATTGAACAGGCGCGCGGGTATGAAAGGATTTTTTTAACGCCGGAATACGCGAGTATACTGGCGGTCTTGCGCGAGGCGTCGGCGGAGAATCCGGACGAGGACGTCGCGCTTGACGACCTTGCCGAGCGGCTCGATGTCGATGACCGGCCGGCGCTTTACGAACTGATCGATTCGGTTTTGGTAAGTCCGGAGCCGAAGCGTCAAATAGCGGAATGTTTCCGGCAGGCGGACATTATGGAACTGGAGGAGCGCGCAAGCGAAATCCGCGAATGGCTGAAGACGGGGACAGGCGAACAGGAAATCGCCGAACTGATGAAGGAACTGGCGGAGGTCCAGAGCAACATATTATCACTGAAGAACAATGGATAATGAGGGGTACACATGACTTACGATGAAGAACAAAATTTGAAAATGATCGACACGATGGACGCGTTGCTCGAAAACGCGAAGCATAAGGGGTCGATCACCTTGAAGGAAATAGGAAACCGGCTCAGCGAGTTTGAGGTCAATAAGGAGCAGCTCGACATCTTTTACGACCGCCTTTTCAGCGCGGGCATCGAATTCGTCACGCATGAGGACGACGAAAACGAACCCGACGAATTCGAGCTTATCGCGCTGGAAGACGACGATGAGGAAGAACCCATTACGGTGTCCGGCGGCAAGGTCAATATCGAATCGACGCTGCCGAAGGGCATTGCCGTCGACGATCCCGTGCGCATGTATCTCAAGGAGATCGGCCAGGTGCCGCTGCTGACCGCTGAGGAAGAAGTGCGGCTCGCGAAACGCATGGAACAGGGCGATGAGGAAGCGAAGCGGGCTCTGTGCGAGGCCAATCTGCGGCTCGTCGTCAGCATCGCCAAACGCTATGTCGGGCGCGGCATGCAATTTCTCGACTTGATTCAGGAGGGTAATTTCGGGCTGCTGAAGGCCGTCGATAAATTCCAGTGGGAGAAGGGCTTCAAATTCAGCACCTACGCCACGTGGTGGATCCGCCAGGCGATCACGCGTTCCATCGCGGATCAGGCGCGCACGATACGCATACCCGTGCACATGGTCGAAACGATCAACAAACTGATGCGCGTTTCACGGCAATTATTGCAGGAATACGGGCGCGAGCCCACTCCCGCGGAAATCGGCCGCGAGATGGATATTACCGAGGAAAAAGTCCGCGAGATAATGAAGATCGCGCAGGAGCCCGTGTCGCTCGAAACGCCGATCGGTGAGGAGGAGGACAGCCATCTGGGGGACTTTATTCCCGATGAGGACATGCCCGCTCCGGCGGACGCGGCGGCCTATACGCTGCTGCGCGAACAGTTGATGGACGTGCTGAATACGCTGACGGATCGCGAGCGGAAAGTGCTGATACTGCGCTTCGGCCTCTATGACGGCCGCGCGCGCACCCTCGAGGAAGTCGGCAAACGCTTCGACGTGACGCGCGAGCGCATCCGGCAGATCGAGGCGAAGGCGCTCAGGAAACTGCGCCACCCGAGCCGCAGCAAGAAGCTGCGAGATTATTTGGAGTGAGATCCTGCGTAAATTAAACGAGAGATTACAGGCAATCGTCCGGTATATTGAAAAGGGAGAGCGGGTCGCCGACATCGGCACGGATCATGCTCTCCTGCCTGTTTATTTGGTGCGTAACGGTATATCGCCGCTCGTAATCGCGACGGACGTCGCGGCGGGACCGTTCGCCGTGGCGCGCGGGCGGATCGACACGCTGATGGACGGAAGCGAGGGCGCGGAGCGGATAATTTTGCGGCGGGGCGACGGGCTGGAAGCGCTCGAACCGGGCGAGGTGGACGCCGTCATTATCGCCGGTATGGGCGGCGAGCTGATCGCGGATATCATAACGCGGGATACCGGGAAAGGGCGGAGCTTCGCGAAATATATCCTGCAGCCGCGGACGAAAGCGGACCGGCTGCGCGTGAGCCTTGCGGAAAACGGGTTTATAATAAGAGAGGAAACGGCCGCCTTGGAGCGGGGACGCGTCTGCGAAGTGCTGGTCGCAGGGCCGGGCTGATGCGGACGGGTGATGCGTGGAAAGCGAATGTGGGGACGGACGGCATAATGAGAAGGTTTATGCCAGATCTGTATCTCGCCTTTTTGCCGATGGGGAGAGAGGCGTGACGCCACCGTAAGGATGGACGCGCCGTGTGTCCTGCCCGCCTTTTTCGCGCAAGGGATAGAAGGGGTGCGTAGCAGCCGCGAAGCGGCCGGAGCGAACGCGGAGCCCCGGATAGCCCGGTGGGGCACTCGTGCCCCATGCGCCCGAAAACAGAGGAAAGAAAACACGATCGAAAGCGAAGGAAACTATGTCAGTAAAAACATCCGAACTAAAAAAGGTCATCAAGAGCTTTGCGCCGCCGGAGTTACAGGAGTCGTGGGACAACAGCGGCTGGCAGATAGACCTCGGCGCCGGGGAGGTGAACCGCGTGCTCGTCGCGCTCGAAATCGTACGTGGAACCGTCAGCGAAGCGGTGCGCGAAAAAGCGGACGTGATACTGACGCACCACCCGCTGTTCTTTATGCCGATAAAGAATATCGACGTCGCGTCGCTGGAAGGCGAATACGCGGCGAAGCTGATCGCGGCGGGCATATCCGTCTATTCCGCGCACACCTCGTTCGACGCGGCTCCCGGCGGAATGAACGACACGCTCGCGGAGCTCTGCGGACTGACGGAGGTGAAGCCCTTTGATCCCGGCAGGGACTTGGACGTACCCGACGCTATCATCGCTGACGGAACGGAAACCGGTTCCGCGGGCACGGGCGCGCCGATGGCGCGCGTCGGGATTTTGGCGAATCCGGTTCCTTTCGCGGAATACGCCGATAGGGTGGCGAAGGCGATCGGCATGGAAGGACGCCTGAAAACCGTCGGTGATTCCGCTGCGCGGATAAAAACCGTCGCGGTTTGCGGCGGAGGCGGCGGCGATTACATCCCCGGCATAACCGGCGGGGGAATCGACGTGTATATCACGAGTGACATTAAGCACCACCAGGCGCAATGGGCGAAGGAGCGCGGGCTGTGCCTGATCGACGGCGGTCATTACGGCACCGAGCATCA
>JAISEX010000146.1 GCA_031263875.1 Eubacteriales Family XIII. Incertae Sedis bacterium
CCTTTTTAAAGTATGTTTCGAAAGCGCGGTCGATCGCCTGTTCAGGGTCGATCGTTTCCTCAATGCGCTCCCGTCCGACCGCCGCAAGCCACCTTTTCAGCGGTTCAGCTTTTGGCGACGGGACAGACTGAATAATCCGCAATAACTGTTCCGTGTCGGCAACGTCGGTATTGTATCGCTTGCCGTCCGCCGCTTTCAATTTCAGTTGCTTACAATTTGTAAGCAACTGATCTGCGCCCTCTTCCGCAAGGCGTTTTTTGAGGACGGCCCAATAGGTGCTTGCGTTTCGAGGTGTCGACTGTTCCGTTAAAATACCCACCACATCAACGACGGAAAAAAGCCATTCCTCTTGTTTCTCGTCCCATGCGTAGCGTATGCGTTGATCTTCAAATAGTTGAATTTGTGTATTTTCGTTCATTGAAAAAATTCCTTTCAAGACATTAATCAAGCGGCGTCACTATTTCTCCGTCGAGCGTCTGGCGCTTTACGAGTTCCGAGAACACGCCGCCCTGCTCCGTCAGTTCGCCGTACGTCCCTTCCTCAACGATCTTCCCCTCGTCCAAAACGATGATCTTATCGCATTGCTTGATGGTGGAAAGCCGGTGCGCGATGACGATGCGCGTGCATTTAAGTCCGGCGAGCGAATCGGATACTTGTTTTTGCGTAATGTTGTCAAGCGCGGAGGTCGCTTCGTCAAACATCAGGACTTTCGGCCTCGAGGCGATGGCGCGCGCGATGATGATCCGCTGCCGCTGGCCGCCGGATATGCCGCCCGCTCCCTCGCTTATCATGGTGTGCATACCCATGGGCATATCCCGTATATCGTCGGCGATCGCCGCCATTTCAGCCGCTTCCCACGCCTCGTCCAGCGTGAGCGTCGGAGCGGATATCGTGATATTCGAGAATATATCGCCCTGGAACAGCTTGCCGTTCTGCAGCACAACGCCGATATGTCCCCGCAGCGACTTCAAATCGACCTTGGAAATATCCTCGCCGTCGTAATAGACCGCGCCCTTCCGCGGCTTCTCAAAACCGAGCAGCAGGCGCAGAAGCGTGGATTTCCCGCACCCCGTTTTGCCGACTATCGCGACATACTGCCCGCTGCGGATTTTCAGGCTCAAATTGTCGATAACGACCGGGGATTCTTCCGCATAACTGAACGTCACGTTGTCCAGCTCGACCGAACCGTTCAGCTTTTGTATAATTTTTTTATCCTCGCCCACTTCGGGTGCGGTTTCCAAAACCGGCGCCGCCATTTCGAGTATCGGCCCGATATGCGCGATGTCGCCCGCCGCGCCGACAAGCGCCATCATAGCGCCGTTCGTCATTCCAAACGCCGCGCTGAACGCTATATACTGCGCGAGAGAAATACCCGCGTGGGCGGCACAATAATAGATGAGCAGCATTCCGATCAGAACAGCCGCTCCCTGAAGCGCCGCCGCGAGTTTGAGGAACATTACGGGATTATACGTCAGTTCGGCTTGAACCTTGTATTTTTCGGCCCACCTCGTAAAAGCCCTGTTTTCACAGCCGGCGAGTTTTATCTTTTGAATGCCGGAAAACAGTGAAAATATAATGCCGCTTACCTTGGTAGTCGCTTTCAAAGTTTTTCTCGTCATTTTTCTGCTGAAAACAATGGAACCGGCGAAAACGCCCGCCTGCAGTAAGATGGCGATGATGGCAGGGAAAGCCAACGAAGGCGCTATCGTAAAAATCTGCGCTATGTAGATAAGTGAAAAAATTCCCGTCAGTCCGACTCCGAGAAAAATCTGGTTCAGCAGAGCGCCGAGTTCGCTTACGGAGGATATTCGCATCGAAAGTTCGCCCGCGCTCCACCTGCCGAAAAATTTCGGCGGCAGATTTATCAGGCGGCTCATAACGGCGCTTTGCAGCGCCACGTCTATTTTTGTCGTGATTTTTGTCTGCAAAAGATTTTTGGCAACGCCCACGAGGAGTGACGATACCGCCACGCCAAACAGCAAAAAGCTCACCGACAGTATCAGCACGCCGTCGCCCGAGGGGATTATATCCGAAAAGATGAGCTGGCTTATATACGGCGTGAATACGCCAAACAGGGCGATGATGAGAGAAGCCGCGAGAAGCAGCAACACATCGGCCTTTGCCAAGTTCTCCCGCATAAAAGCGAGGATGTCCCTGATGCCCAGCTCCTTGTTGGGCAGCGCCTTGTAAAAACAGATCGCGTCGGGTTTCAGATTTTCCGCGGTTGCCGCATTCAGCCCACGCCGCTTGCCCGCTTCATAATCGAAATAGCTGTACCCGCCGAAGCCGGGAATAAGTGCGACGACGTCGCCGTTTTTGGTTTCCCCGAGCAGAGCGCCCATACTGTCCTTCCACCACGCGCCCGTGAGCGTGATACGCCTGCGCATAATGCCCGAAGGCCGCAGCATGTGTTCCAATTGCTCGTTGATATCCTCGGCGCCCTCATCGGGATCGCCGGCCGGCGCTTTGTAATACTTGCATATTTCCTCGACCGCGTTTTGGGTCTTTAAATGCGCGTTGTTCAAAAACTCCGCGTTTTTATTCCTGCCCATCACGACGGAGGAAAGATCATAGAAAGAATTCGCGACATCCGCCGCGTCCCGTTTTATCCTCTCCTGAATCTGATTCTCAAACCAACCCATGCGAGCCCCCTTATTCCATCGTAATCAATTTCGTGTACAGGCCGCCCGCTTTGTACAGTTCGTCGTGGGTGCCTCGTTCCGCCGCCACGCCGCCGTCCATAACGATGATCTCGTCGCAGTCGCGGATGGTGGACAGCCGGTGCGCGATAATAATACAGGTCACGCCGCGGTCTTTGATCGCCTTTGTCACTTCGTACTCCGTCTTGGCGTCGAGCGCGGAGGTCGCTTCGTCCAATATGACGATGGTGGGATCCTGCGCCAATACCCGCGCTATCTCAAAGCGCTGGCGCTGGCCGCCGGAAAAGTTCTTGCCGCCTTCCGCGACGGGGCAGTCATAGCCGCCCTCGCGCAGCACGATATCCTCGTGTATCTGCGCGTCGCGCGCCGCCATTATCACCTCAAAATCCTCAATTGCCGTGTCCCACATCTTTATATTATTCGATACGCTGTCTTCAAACATGATAATATCCTGATCGACGACGGCGAGAGAGCCCGTAAAGACGGAGCGCGGGATATCCGCTTTCTTTTTCCCGCCGAACAGTATCTCGCCCTCCCACGGTTCGTAAAGCCCCGAAATGAGTTTTGCCAGCGTCGATTTGCCGCAGCCGGACGAGCCGAT
>JAISEX010000230.1 GCA_031263875.1 Eubacteriales Family XIII. Incertae Sedis bacterium
GAACCGCATGAGATAAGAGGGCTGGAATATTTAACGACCTATATTTTGCATGAGGATAAACCACCGTTCGGTTACGAGCTTGCGGAGGATATTAAGTTTGTTGTCGGGGAAGTCGATGAAGTCGTGATGAAAGACGTGCTGACGAAAGTATCGTTTTCAAAGCAGGATTCCGAAACGGGAGAAGAATTGTCCGGGGCAAAACTGAGCGTGCTCGATAAGGACGGTAACGTTATCACCTCGTGGACGAGTACGGACAAGCCGCACGAGATAACCGGACTTGAATATTTGGCGACATATATTTTGCACGAAGACGAGCCGCCGGTCGGTTATGAACGTGCGGAGGATATTGAGTTTGTTGTCGGTAAAGTGGACGAGGTCGTAATGCGCGACGTGCTGACGCGGGTGTTTATTGAGAAGCGTGACAAGTTGTCGCGGGAGGTGCTGGCAAACTGCGAGATAGATATTATCGACGACGAGACCGAGGAAATCGTTGCGCGGATAACGTCGAGCGAGGAGCTGACGCTCGTCAATTTGGTTGCCGGAAGGACGTATCGCCTTCACGAGGTCGAAGCGCCGGAGGGCTACACGCTGGCGTCGGAGGACGTCACGTTCCAGGCCGAGGACGGCATGACAGCAACGATCTATGACGAGCCGCTGGAATCGCCCGCCGGTGGAGAAACGTCCGCCGACGATGGAGGCGTCACCGGCTACGATCCGAGCGAGCCGCAGACGAACGACGCTTCCCCGCTTGCGGTCATAGTGGCGCTGCTGGTGATGAGCTTTGCCGGCATGACGTCGCTCGCCGTTTACCGCCGCAGGTGGGCGCGAAAATAATCATCGGCGCGGCTTGCCGGAGACGGCAGGGAAAGAGAGCTTACGCCCGTGATGTATTTCGCTCTTTTTGTGGGTTGAGCGAGAGAGTGGGTCGCCGTGGGAGGACGGGCGCGTTGCGTACGTTGCCCGCATAGGGGAGCCGGAGCGAAGCGGAGGCGATGCGCAAGGGATAGCAGCGGAAATTCCGCGGACTACGCTCACACAAATACTCCGGTCTGGGGGATTCCGGGGCGGGACCCGGAATGACAGACGATGGTATGAGCGGAATTGCAGCGAATAGCCCGGTGGGGCTGCCGTATCGTGGTTAAGACGCATAATTGTTAAAAAAATTAACAATTGAACCGCTCATTATTTCCGGGCAGCCCCATGCGCCCAAAGTATCAAAGGAGAAAAATACGTTTGTTGAAATTCGCAAAGGCGCAGGCGGACATTCTTCGGAAAAAAGTGGATTCGCGTTCCCGAATGTGATACAATAACAGCATAATATGTTTCGGGGCGGGGTGCGATTCCCCACCGGCGGTGATGAGTTTGCGCGGTGCGCGAAGCTACGAGCCCGCGAGCGAGGCACGGAATGCGCGTTGGTCGAAATGGCGGCGTGCAATTCGGGCGGAGCAGGATCCGGTCAGAATCCGGAGCCGACGGTAATTACGGCGTGTAAAGCCATTTGCTTGACAGCGAGTGTGCGGGCCGCGCGGTATCAGTCCGGATGGAAGAAACGCGATCAATGATAATATGTTTGATTTGCGGCGTCCCTCTTTACAGGGGGACGTTTTTTGCTCCGATTGAAAAGCAAAGGAGGAAAACATATGAACGTCACAGAAAAAAACAGCGCTTTTGAAGAACGGGACGCGGAGCAAAGACTCGCGGCGCATCCGGCGCGCGGACGGCGCACGGGAATGCTCGCGAAAATGGGCGTAATGCTTGCAATTACGGTAGTATTTTCGTTTATCCCAACCTTCCCGATGCTCCCCGGCGTGGAATTTATCCGGTACGAATTTTCCGATTTGCCGATACTTATCAGCACTTTTGCCTTCGGCGTTCCGGCGGGACTGGTCATCGCCGTGCTCGCGGACGTCCTTAACTTTGCGTTTGGCGGCGCGGAGAGCGGGCCCGCGGGAATGCTGATGCATGTCGTCGCCATCAGTTCGTATCTCGTCGTGGCCGGCCTTATTTACCGCCGCAAAAAGAACAGATCGCACGCGGTAATCGGAATGGTCGCGGGCGTGTTCGCTATGACCGCGATGATGATCCCGGCGAATCTGATTATTACGCCGGCTTTTATGGGCGTGCCGGTGGCTGCGGTGAAGGCGTTGATCCTTCCCGCCATCCTTCCCGTGAATCTGCTGAAAGGTCTGCTGTCGGCCCTGCTCACCTTCATCTTATATAAGCGCGTTTCGCCGTTCCTGCATAAGTGGTAAGCCGCGGCCCTCGCTGTCGTGTTACAATTAAACGTTATGAAAACGGTCGTCTATAAAAATTTAACCGAAGAAAAAGTGCGGGAGATCGCGAAGCGCGTCGCTGCCGAGGCGAAGGCCGGAAGCGTGATGGCGCTGACGGGTGGGCTCGGCGCCGGCAAAACCGTGTTCGCGAAGGCCGTGGCGGAAGCGCTCGGCGTTACGGAAACGGTCACGAGCCCAACGTTCACGCTGATAAAGGAATACGCGAGCGGCCGGCTGCCGTTCTACCATTTCGATGTCTATAGGATCGAGCAGCCCGACGAAACCGAGATGATAGGATTTCAGGAATACTTTTTCGGGCGCGGCGTTTCGGTCGTGGAATGGGCGGATAATATTCGCGCCTTTATTCCCGGCGGGGCGCTGTGGATCGATATCGCCTTCGGCGGCGAGCCGGAAACGCGCAACGTAACGGTGGGGAGCGGAGATGCCGAATAGGGGATTGCTGCTTGCTGTCGAAACAACGGCGCCGGTCGCTTCGGTCGCCCTCGCGCGCGGCGGAAATACGGAAGCGCTCAGGTTTTCGCGGCGCGAGATGAACCATCTGACGGAACTGACGCCGATGATCCGGGATATGCTTGCGGAGGCGAACGTGGCGCTCGCGGAGGTGGACGCTTTTGCCGTATCCGTGGGACCCGGTTCGTTTACGGGCATGCGCATTGGCGTTTCAACGGTTCGGGCTCTCGCGCAGGTCGCCGGTAAGCCCGTGATAGCCGTTCCGACCCTTGAAACCTACGCGTTTCAGGACGAAGGTTTTCGCGGCATTATATGTCCGCTCTTGGACGCGCGGCTGTCCTCGGTCTACGCTATGGCGTATATAACGGAAATCCGTTCAGACGATTTTAGCGAGATATCGGCGGCGGGAATTGCTCACGGCTTGTCAATCGTATCACTTGACACTGCTTGCGTAGACGCTTTCGGCAAACTTCCGCAAGAGGAAATGGCTCGCGGGCTGTCAACCGTATCATTTGACACTGCTCGCGCGGATGACTCTGGCGAATTTCCGCAAGAAGAAATGGCTCGCGGTCTGTCAACCATATTGCTTGACACTGCTTGCGCAGGTGGTTCCGGCGAACTCCCGCAAGAGGAAATGGCTCGCGGCCTGTCAACCGTATTGCTTGACACTGCTTGCGCAGATGACTCTGGCGAATTTCCGCAAGAAGAAATGGCTCGCGGCCTGTCAACTGTATTGCTTGACGCCGGAGCGTATGAATACGATGTGTTCACTGAAATGCTTGACACGTCTATCGGCGCATTCGCGGCGCAAAAGAGGGCGAGTGACACCATACGCGTTTACGGCGACGGACTTGACGCGATGAGCCCTGAGTCCCGGCAGCGATTTGAGGCGATGCTTACCGCCCGTTCAATGGACGTACAGATAATGCCCGATGACCGCTATCCGCGCGACGCTTCGCACGTCGCGGCGTGGGCGTACGCTTACGGGACGCCGGTGCATTATACGAAAATAGAGCCGCTTTACATTCGCAAAGCCGAGGCGCAGCGCAGGCTCGACGCCGGATTATTACAGCCACATTCGTAAAGAAATATCGATGAATCGCATGTTTTTTCGGGGAATAATCCTGCAGTTTGCATATTTATTCCCCGAATAATATTGAATATAGCAAATTTTTTCGGGGAATAATCTTGCAACACCTCTTGCTTTTTGCTTCGATCTACGCTATTATCAAAGAGAAAGAGGGTAGTGGCGGAGATGCAGAAACGCAAAATAACAGATCAATTGAATGCGTGGAGGCTGAAAACGAGGAAGAAACCGCTCGTTGTCGGCGGCGCGCGTCAGGTCGGTAAAACATACAGTATCAACGCGTTTATACGCGAAAATTATTCGAATATCATCAGCATCAATTTCGAGGAAATGCCGCGGCTGCGGCAGGTGTTCGACGATGATTTGTCCGTGGACAGTATTCTGGGCCAACTGACGCTGTTGGTGCCGGACGTAAATCCGGTCCCGCATTCCACGGTGATTTTTCTCGACGAGATACAGAGCTGCCCGAACGCGATAACCGCGCTGAAATTCTTCTCGCTTGACGGCCGCTTTGACGTCATCGCTACGGGCTCGCTTCTCGGCATGAGTTACAAAGAAGTGTCTTCGTTCCCCGTGGGTTATATTGAGCGGCTCGAAATGTGCTCAATGGATTTCGAGGAGTTCCTGTGGGCGTGCCATGTTTCGGAAAAGCATATCGCGGATCTGCGGCGTCATTTTGACGAAAAGTCGCGGATCGCCCCGGCGGTTCACGAGCATATGATGGCGCTTTTCAAGCAATATATCGTGGTGGGCGGTATGCCGGAGGTGGTGGACACCTTTGTCAAGACAGGGCATTACGGCGAAACGCTTGACGTGCAGCGCACGATAATCAAGGATTATACGGATGATATCGCGAAGTACGCGGTGGGCGCGGAAAAGGGAAAGGCGCGCGAGTGTTTCCTCTCCATTCCGAAGCAATTATCGCGTGATTACAAAAAATTTCGTTACAGCACCGTCGATAAAAACGGCAGCAGCCGAAAGTACGCGGGCAGCCTTATGTGGCTGTACGATGCCGGTATCATCAACTTTTGCTATAATCTTGAGCGGATCGGTTTGCCGCTTGAGGGGAACGCCATTCCCGACTCGTTCAAAGTCTACATGCGCGATACGGGGCTGCTCGTGTCGATGCTGGAGGATGGCGCGCAGGCCGATATTATAAGCGGGAATCTGGGGATATATAAGGGCGCGCTTTACGAGAACATCATAGCCGATATATTTACGAAGAGCGGGAAAAAACTCTATTACTACGAATACCGGTCAAAGATCGAAATGGATTTTTTCATCAGATATAAGGACGAGGCGACGGCGGTCGAAGTCAAATCCGCCGACCATACCAAGTCGAAATCCATGAAGACCATGCTGAGTTCGTACGGCTTGAAGCGCGGCGTCAAATTATCGGCGAAGAATATCGGCGTTTCCGGAGAAGTTGAAACGATACCGCTCTATATGGCGATGTTTCTCTAATGGCTGCGCGCGGAACAGATGAACTGGTTTAAGATACGGCGGGCGCGGCCCGAGGACATAGACGGCATGTACCGGGTGGAGAGAGCCTGCTTTCCGCTGCCGTGGAGCCGCGATGATCTGAAAAAGGACGCGACGGAGAATATTCTCGCGGTCTATCTGGTGGCGGAAGCCGCGAGCGGATCGGCGGGAAACGGCGGTAATGAAATAGCGGGCTATGCGGGCGTGTGGGTCGTGCTTGACGAAGGCCATATAACCAACGTGGCGGTTCACCCGGACCGGAGGCGGCAGGGCGTCGCGGCGATGCTGCTCCTGCAGCTTCTCGAAGCGGCACGTGAAAAGGGCGCGGAGCGTTTTACGCTTGAGGTGAAACGCACGAATGAAGCGGCGATTTCTTTGTACGAGCGGTACGGATTTCGCATAACCGACTACCGTAAGGGCTATTACCGTGAGGATGGCGAGGACGCCGCGATCATGTGGCGCGAACCGCGCGAGAATGAGAAGCGGGAAGCGAAGAAAAATGAAATATGAAAATATTTTTCATGCGTCGGTTGCATCGCTGCGCTGCTATGAATAATGTTGTAACGCTCCTCGCAAATCAGCGTCCGTTATCGCATTTCGTGGAATGAGGCATGTACAAATATGAGAACAAAAATTTCTACAAACTTTTTGCGCCACAATGTGGTATGAGGCGAATTATGAAAAACGGAAAATTTATTACCTTGGGAATAGAATCGAGCTGCGATGAAACCGCCGCCGCTGTTACGGCGGACGGGCGTCACGTTCTGTCTAATATCGTGGCGTCGCAGATAGATATACACCGCGTGTTCGGCGGCGTGGTGCCGGAGATCGCCGCGCGCCACCATCTCACGGATATAAATTTCGTCGTCGAAACGGCGCTGAAAGACGCGGGCGTGACGCTGGACGAGGTGGATATAATAGGCGCGACCGAGGGGCCGGGCCTTGTCGGATCGGTGCTGATCGGCCTTGCCACCGCAAACGCGCTGGCCTTTGCCGCGGGCAAACCGCTGGTGGGCGTGCATCATATCAAGGGGCATATTTTTTCCGCGCTGCTCGAACATCCGGAGCTGAAGCCGCCGTTCCTCGCCCTCGTGGTCAGCGGCGGCCATACGGATCTGATAGCGGTGAAAAGTTATACGGAGCTTGAGCTTCTCGGCAGTACGCGCGACGACGCGGTCGGCGAGGCTTTCGATAAGGTCGCGCGTGTACTCGGGCTCGGCTATCCCGGCGGCCCGAAGGTGGACGCCCTCGCGAAGGAAGGCGACGAAAACGCGGTGGCGTTCAAGCGCGTCTTTCTCGAAAAGGATTCGCTCGATTTTAGTTTCAGCGGCATCAAGACGGGCGTGATGAATTATATGAACACGGAGAAGCAGGCGGGCCGTGAGGTGAACGCCGCCGATGTCGCGGCTTCGTTTGAGGCGTCGGTGACGGAGGTCATCGTCGCAAAGACGATGCAGGCTTTGCAAGGCGATTTTTGTGAATGTTCGCGCGTAAGACTTCCCGCGGGTTACGTACAAAATCAGTTGAGTGCCCCATGCGCCCACGGAAAAAACGATCCGGA
>JAISEX010000248.1 GCA_031263875.1 Eubacteriales Family XIII. Incertae Sedis bacterium
CAGCCGCAATGTAAAACAGGTAAATGCTCTCGCTCGGGCCTGTCCCGCGGGTTATGTGCAACATTATTTTGAGTGCCCCATGCGCCCGCATTATCATCGGCGAAACGGATTTTTTATCAATATATCAACGCCTTGGTTTCATTCTTGCCGAAAATCACATATAATAGTAGCTAATAACAGCTATCCGAGATATATTGTGTGAGGGATTATGACAAAAGAGAAATTAGATTTTAACGATTACCAGGTGAGGAATGCGTACCGCCACACGAGCGCGCATATTCTCGCGCAGGCGGTGAAGCGTTTGTGGCCGGAGGCGCTGCTTGCGATAGGGCCGGCGATTGAGGATGGGTTCTATTACGATTTCGATGTATCATACAAATTTTCCGAGGCGGATTTTCTGGCGTTGCAGAAGGAAATCAAGAAGATACTGCAGGCGAATTACCCGATAGATCATTTTGAGCTGAGCCGCAAGGACGCGCTGACGTGGGCGGATGATAACGACGAGCCGTATAAGAAGGAGCTGATCGAGGCGCTTCCCGAGGGCGAGGCGATTTCATTTTACAAGATGGGCGAGTTCGTCGATCTGTGTAAGGGCCCGCACCTTTCGTCCACGGGCGAGGTGAAGGCGATGAAGCTGATGTCCGTCGCGGGCGCGTACTGGCGCGGCGATGAGAAGAACAAAATGCTTCAGCGCATTTACGGGACGTCGTTTCCGAGCCGCGAGGAACTGGAGGCGTTTATCGCGAACCGGGAAGAAGCGAAGAAGCGGGATCACCGTCTGATCGGGAAGGAGATGGAGCTGTTCGCTCTGTTCGAGCAGGGGCCGGGTTTCCCGTTTTTCCTGCCGAACGGTATGATAATCCGGAACGAGCTGGAGAATTTCTGGCGTGAGGAGCATATGAGGCGCGGTTACACGGAGATACGCACGCCGCTGATTTTGAACGAGGAGCTGTGGCATACGTCGGGGCATTGGGATCATTATCAGGAGAATATGTACTTCACGACGATCGACGAGGCGCCGTACGCGGTGAAGCCGATGAACTGCCCGGGCGCGATGCTCGTCTATAAGAACAAGCTGTACAGCTACCGCGATCTGCCGATCAGGTTAGCGGAGCTCGGCCAGGTCCACCGCCACGAGCTTTCGGGGGCGCTTCACGGGCTGATGCGCGTGCGCACCTTTACGCAGGACGACGGGCACATCTTTATGCTGCCGGATCAGACGGAGGACGAGATCGTCAAGGTTATCGAGTTCACGGATTTCATCTATAAGATTTTCGGATTTGAGTACCGCGTCGAGATATCGACGAAGCCCGAAAATTCCATCGGCAGCGACGAGGACTGGGACCGCGCGACGGCGGCGCTGGAGGCCGCGGCGAAAAAGTTCGGCATAGAGTATATTATCAACGAGGGCGACGGTGCGTTTTACGGGCCGAAGATAGATTTCCATCTGAAGGACAGCCTCGGCCGGACGTGGCAGTGCGGCACGATACAGCTCGACTTCCAGATGCCGGCGAGGTTTGAAGCGACGTATGTCGGCACGGACGGCGAACGCCATATACCGCTGCTGATACACCGCGCCATCTTCGGGAGCATCGAGCGGTTTATCGGGATTTTGACGGAACATTTCGCGGGCAAATTCCCGCTCTGGCTCGCGCCCGTGCAGGTGAGCATCCTGACCGTTACGGAGCAATTCAACGAAACGGCGGAATGGATCGCGGAAAAATTACGCGAAGCGGATCTCCGGGTCCGGGTCGACGGCCGCAATGAGAAAATCGGCTATAAGATCAGAGAAGCGCGCAACGCCCGCGATGCGTATATCGTCGTTGTGGGAGAAAAAGAGGCGTCGGGCGGGGAGCTGCCCGTGCGTTCATCGAAGGCCGGCGATATCGGGACGATGACGCTGGACGCGCTGAAAGAGAAGCTGACAAACGAGATACGCACGAAGGCGTTATAACGAAGGAATACGAGGGGCACGATAATGAATAACGAACAACAGCCGCAAGAGCAGCAGCAACCGCGGCCGCAAGAGCAGCAGCAAGAGCAGAATTACGCCTATACGGGATACGGTTATCCGAATCCCGGCAGCGCGTCGCCGTACGCCTATTCCTACGCGCCCGGAGCGCCCAAGAAAAAGCGCTGGCCGATAGTGCTTATTATCGTGGTGTCGGCGCTGGTCTTTATCGGCCTGATGGCCGCGGCAGCGCGGTGTTCGCTGTCGTCCGCCCCGCCGTCCAACACCTTCGTGCCGCCCGGCGGATCGTATCTCGCGAAGATTTCCGTCATCGGCGAGATCGGCGACGCCAACGATGTGTATAGCTCGTCGGACGAAAGTTACCACCACCAGTGGACGATGGATATGATAGATGACATCAAGAGCGACGAGAACAACGCCGGCCTTATCCTCGTCGTGGATTCACCGGGCGGCGGCGTCTACGAGAGCGACGAGCTCTATCACAAGATACAGGCGTACCGTGAGGAAACGGAGCGGCCCGTCTACGTCTATATGCGCTCCATGGCGGCGTCGGGCGGCTACTACATTTCGGCCCCGGCGACCGAGATCGTCGCGAACCGGAACACGTGGACCGGCTCCATCGGCGTGATAGTCGGCACGCTGTTTGACGTTTCGGGCTTCCTCGAGAAGAACGGTATCAAGGCGGAGGAGATTACATCCGGCCCGAACAAAAGCATGGGCAGCTATTTTGAGCCCATGACGAAGGAGCAGCGCGCGATATTCCAGAGCATGGTCGACGAAGCCTACGGCCAGTTCGTGGATATCGTCGCGGACGGCCGGGACATGAGCGTGGAGCAGGTGAAGAAGATCGCCGACGGCCGGATAATGACGGCGAGCCAGGCGCTGGAAGCGGGTCTTATCGATAAGATCGCGGGCGAGGGAGATTTCTACGACTATGTGCGCGGCGAAATGGGCGACGACGAAATGCCGATCGAAAACATCTATTACGACGCGGACGACAGCAACGTCTTCTCGTCCCTTATCCCCTCGCTGATCGAAGCCTTTGGCGGCAAGCCCGCGGCATTGGACGGGCAAGCCTCCCAGAGCGACATCGCGCGCGTCCTCAAACTCGCGGAAACCGACGGCAAAGCGCCGATAAAATATTTGTATTCGGGGTCGTAAGGAGCAAGGAAAAGTAAGCGCGCGGCATTCCGGTCTGATGTCAAGTTTTTTGCTTGACAGCGCGGGCGCATGGGGCTGTCCTGAAATGAATGACGCGAGCTAATTGTTAAAAATTTAACAATACGAGTTACCTTAAACATGGCCGGACAGCCCCACCGGGCCATCCGCTTGTATCTTTTTTGCCGGTGGCAAAAAAGGATATCGCTGCTGTCCCTTGCGCGTCGCCGTCGCTGCGCTCCGGCTCCCCGGTGCGAGAAAAGTGCGCGACACATCCGTCCTCCTACGGCGTCTCCGTTTCCCACCCCAAGCGCCAACCAGCGCGAGATACGGCTACTACGCACGCCCCCACCTCCCTGCCGTCGTCCCCCATCATTCCCGCCACAGCCACGACCCGCTGTTTTCAAACGTGCGCACGCGGATACGCATAAAATCGTTATTGACTTCCTGCGCACAAGGGGTATAATAGTTATAGGCACATACCAAGTTGATTATTAGCATTGACTCACAAAAACCACGGAGTTGCAGCTCCGTGGTTTTTTATGGCCGGCTGTCCGTTAATGCCGCTCCAGCCATTTGCAAACGTAGAATGCAGCTACGCTCGCCATAAACGACACGATAAA
>JAISEX010000301.1 GCA_031263875.1 Eubacteriales Family XIII. Incertae Sedis bacterium
CGATGCGCGTCGTCGAATCCGGCCTCGACGTTATCGGCATGGGCGAGGAGAAGACGGCGGAATCCTTTATCAACGCCTGCACGATATTCAAATTCGTCGGCGTGAAGCAGGAAACCCCGAGCCGCACAAGCGAGAAAACCAAGCAGAAGAAAGCCGGCGTTCATAAGGAGCCGGAGAAGAAACATATCCAGGTTCCGAAAAAGGTCGTTATGGCCATTCAGAACGCGATCATCAATTCGGATACCGATACGAACGGATGGGTCCAGATAAGCCTTATCGGAGAGATGCTGCACAACAGGTTCCCGGATTTCGACCCGCGTATCTGGGGCGCAAAGTCAACACAACTATCGGGTTTTCTGCTTCAACTCGAGGATTTTGAAGTCGAGGCGCGCGAAGGGAAGCAGCCGAACGCGCCGAACTATTATATCCGCATCAAATGAGGCGCGGGAATGAAGATACTAACTATTTCTTGGAGCAGTGGTAATCGTGTCAGCCGGAGCGCTGATAGTGCGGATATTCAAGTGAGGGACAGAAAATGCCGATACTTATTCTTTTGGGTTTAGTGATAATTATAGCGGGCGTAATGTATGTATTTACGACCGGCGGCGCCGAAAAAAATTCGAGCGTAGTGAATCTTTTCAATAAGATAAAGGAATTCGCGACCGGCAATCTGCAGCCGATGGGCGAGGCCAAACCGAACGCCAAAAGCTACGAAAAATCCGGCGACGGGAAAGTCGTGTACGCGTTCAAGCCGAAGAGCGGCGAGGGCGAAGGCGGCGCGGAAGATCCCGCCGGCGAACCGCATGCGGAGGACACTCCCGGTAATGATGGTAATGACGATTCGGACAACGAGGAAGCATGAAACTTGTTTCATGCTTTAGCCATGCGCGATTTTGCGCGAAGCGGAAGATAGTGCTTGCCGCCATGTCCGTGCCGAAATTGCGGCGGGAGGCAAGTTTCACGGCTCGTTTGCGCCGCAAAGCGGCATGGAGGCAGGCATGAGCAAACTTTACGCGATAGGAGATCTCCACCTCTCGTTCGCCTCGGACAAGCCGATGGACGTATTCGGGAGCGAGTGGGCGAATCATCACCGGCGAATAGAAGATCAGTGGCGCAGCATCGTCGGGAAAGACGATGTTGTGTTTATTCCGGGCGATATATCGTGGGCGCTGAAGCTGGAGGACGCTGTGCCGGATCTCGAATGGATCCGGGAGCTGCCGGGCACAAAGGTTTTTCTCAAGGGTAATCACGATCTGTGGTGGAATTCCGTGTCGCGGCTGCGCAATCTCTGGCCGGGCGAGATGCTCTTTATCCAAAACGACAGTCTTGTGATGGGCGAGGGCGCGTCCGCCGTGGCGCTGACCGGCTCGCGCGGCTGGCTGACGCCGCAAGACAAAAATTACACGGCAACGGCCGACGAGAAGATATACAAACGCGAACTCGGGCGTCTGAGGCTCGCGCTGGAATCCGCGCGCAAAAGCGGCGCTCCGCGCATTATCGCGGCGATGCATTATCAGCCGACGGGCGGCGGCCGCGAATCCGAATTCACGCAGATGTTTACGGAATTCGGCGTGGAAACCGTTATCTATGGGCATCTGCACGGGCGCGACGCGTATAAAAAGGGCATTCAGGGAACGATCGGCGGCGTCCGCTACCTCCTCGTGTCCGCCGATTATATCGCGTTTCGGCCGCAGCTTATTACGGAGCTGTGAACGGGGAGCGTTTTTTATTATCGGTTCCTGATAAGGCGCAAAGTAATTTAAACCATATGAAAATATTCACATAAATTAAAAATAATTCTAAATTCTCTTGACATATAACCAACGCGGGCGTAACATGTAGATACAATGTATCTATGTATGCAGAGGTGAGAACATGGAAACCAATATACAAAAATGGGGCAACAGCAGCGCGGTCAGATTGCCGAAACCGATATTAAAAACCGCGAACATCGACGAACAGGATACGGTGGTACTCCTTGCGCGCAAAGACGAGATCATTATCAGAAAAGCGAACAGGCGGAAACATATTACGCTGAAAGAGCGCATGAAGGACTGGGACGGCGTATATTGCACCGATGGCGAGCTGGATTGGGGCGAACCCGTCGGCGAGGAGGTTTGGTAATGGGCTATTCGGCGAAGCAGGGCGATATCGTGTGGATAAACCTCAATCCTAAAGTGGGGCATGAACAAGCAGGGCGGCGTCCGGCGGTTGTGGTGACCAATGATTACACGCATGGGCTTATCAATAAACGGGCCATGTTGTGTCCCGTAACCAATAGGAACAAAGGATTTCCGTTTCAGCCGTCCCTCGATAACAGAACACAGACGCAGGGCGTTATATTGTGCGATCAAACGCGGATTGTGGACGTGGACGCGCGGAACGCAGTATATATCGAGCGGCTGCCGGACGACATACTTGACGAGGTGATAGATATCATCTACGGCATGATAGAGCGGGTGTGATGGTTACTTTTTGTCCCGAATTCGTTTTATTTGCGACACTACGCACGGAGGTATCCAAAAATGAATGGCATTGAGAAACATCATATCCGGGTCAACGGCGTCGGCATCGCCTGTCACTGCGCCGGAAACGGCGGCGATACTATCGTCTTATTGCACGGGGCGGGAGTGGATTCCGCCCTGCTTTCGTGGGCAGAAGTGATCCCGCTGCTCTCGGGCCGGTACCGCGTCATCGCGCCGGATCTGCCGGGATACGGCGCAAGCGACCGCATAACGGGCGAATACACGCTGCCGTTCTACACGGAGATGGTAAGGGGCGTTATCGAGGCGTTCGGGGCGGGGTCGGTCGTTCTGGCCGGGCTGTCCTTGGGCGGCGGCATCTGCCTGAATATGGCGCTCACCTGCCCGGAGCTTATCAAGGTCCTCGTGCCGGTCGACGCGTGGGGTTTGTTCGACAGACTGCCGTGGCACCGCCTCACCTCGTGGTTTACCCGTTCAAAACTCAACGAAAACATCTACGCGTGGACGAACAAATATCCGGCCGTTATCAGATTGTCCCTGCGCTACAGCTTGTTCGGCGATACCGCGAAGGTGACCGACGAGCTCGTCGCGGAAATACAGGAGGCTATGCGTGAGCCCGGCGCCGGCCGGCCGTTTGTCTCTTTCCAGCGGAGTGAAATCACGCCCACCGGCCTGACGACCGATCTGTGGGGACGGCTCGAAGAAATAAAGCTGCCCACGCTGCTTATCCACGGCGCCCGCGACAAGGCGGTTCCCCTCAAAGGCGCGCTGCTCGCGAGCAAAAGGATCCCCGATTGTGAGATACAGGTGATGGACGGGTGCAAGCATTGGCCGCAAAAAGAACGCCCGGAGGAATTCGCCGCCGCGCTGCAGGGCTATCTTGCGCGAAAATTATAAGAGGGTAATCGTATTCCATCGTTGTCATGAAACAAAAATGGACATAAGGTGAAGATGAAACGTGAAATCATCAAAAGCTACAAAAGGGCTGAATCTAAGGTTGCAGCGAGTATGTTAGCGGCAGTGCGTGAATGTTGAATAATGTAGCCAAATATCATCTTATATGAACA
>JAISEX010000061.1 GCA_031263875.1 Eubacteriales Family XIII. Incertae Sedis bacterium
CTCTTTCTCGACGAGATCGGCGAGATGTCGCTGCTGCTCCAGTCCAAGCTGCTGCGCGCTCTCGAAGAAAACGAGATATACCGCGTCGGCGGGCGCAGTCCGATCCGGGTCGACGTGCGCGTAGTCGCCGCGACAAACCGCGACCTCTACCGCATGGTAAAGGAAAAAACCTTCCGCGAAGACCTGTATTACCGGCTGAACGTGTTCTACCTGAACGTGCCGCCGCTCCGCGAACGGCGCGAGGACATCGGCCCGCTTATCGACCTGATGGTTCACCGGTACAGCAAAAAATTCGGCATATCGAAGACCTTCGGCCGTGAAGTCAAGGAGCTGATGGAGAAATTTTCGTGGGAAGGCAACGTGCGCGAACTCGAAAACTTTATACAGAAGCTGTTTATCGCCTCGCTCGGCAGCGAAGTCACGATATCCGACGTCACCAAACAGATGACGTCCTTCCACGAGAGCCTTCTGCCCGACGCGCCGGGACCCGCCGTATCGCCCGCCAAACAGCCGATGAGCGAGGACGAGGAACGCGAACTCTACCGCCGTTACAAAGAGGAATACGGCAGCACCCGCAAAATGGCGCAGGCCCTCGGCACCAGCCAAAGCAGCGTTATGCGGAAGCTGAAGAAATACGATCTGTAAATTCACGCAATTCGCTTGACCAAATTATGCGGGCGCATGGGGCACGCGGGAATGATGTTGTACACAATCGTGGGCAATTCTCCGCGCAAGCATGTACGAAAAAACGGCGTTTATTTTTAGCGCCCCACCGGGGGATGCCTGTTTTACGCGGCTTCAGCCGCAGTGTAAAACAGGACAGCGAAGCGAACGAAGTGAGCGGAGGAGAGAGCGACCGCAGGGAGTGAACGTTCCGGGGCTCCGCGTTCGCTCCGGCCCCGCTTACGCGGGGCTGCTACCGCACCCCTCCTATCCCGTGCGCGAGAAACGCGAGAAAAGCGCCTATCACGTCCATCCTACTACGGCGTATCAGTTTCTCGCATAAGCGGCCAAAAGCGCGAGAAACACGACACAGCGAGAGCATCCTTCCCATGCCGTATTCCGTTATTTCGACTGTGCGTTACAGCAGATTGTCCATGCGCGAATCCCACACGAGATCAACGTCGACGGTCTTATTTTCCTCGTTGATAAGGTAGAGAATAAGGTAACGGCCGACGACCATTTTTCGGTATTCGGGCAGATCGGGATCGGCGTCGAAAACGGGATGGCGGTAGGGATTGCTGTCGAGGCTCGAAATTTTCGCGAACAATTTGCTCCGCTGACCGGCGGCGGCTCCCGGACTGACGCGCGCGAGAAATTCCACATGCGCGTCAATCGCGTAATATGCCTGCGTGCTGATCCTGACGTGATAGAAACCGCTACTCATAGTCTTCCACGTCGTCAAGATTTTCGGCGACCAGAGAGAGCCGGCCCATACGATCCTTGAATTCGTCATACGAGATATACTCGAATTTGCCGGCGGCTTTTTCGGCCTGGATGCGCAGCAGTTCCTTCTTGATTTTCAGCCGCGTCTGCTCTTCCCGGTAGGCCGGTATCGACATAACGACAAGCTCGCCCTCGCCGTTATTCGTGATATACGTGGGCTCGCCGCTCTTGATGCACTCGTCGGCGACTTTGCGGTAGTTATTTCTTAATTCCGCTGAAGACAATATATTCATTCAAATACCTCCATGGCTGAATTATATCACAATTCGGCTATGCTCGTCAATCGTTTTTTATGGCCGAATTAGGGCCGAATTAGGGCCGAATTATAAGGCGATTCAGCTCCGGCTGTCAATTGCCCGCTAGTATCTCAAAAATCCGCTTCCCGATTTTCTTGACGGGCGCCCGGTCCAAATTAGCGAGAACCGTGATCTGCATACCGAGCTCCGGACATATCCAAAAACTCGAGCGGAACCCGTCGTCAGCTCCCTCATGACCGTACAGCGTGCGGCCGTTTTGCTTCCGGATAAACCAGCCGAGCCCGATCTTCTCGCCGCTGTTCGGTATATCCGCGCAGGGCGTCAGCGCCTCCGCCACAAGCTCGCGGTGTAAAAGGGCGGCGCTTTCCGCATCAAAGCGCGATAAGGCATCTTGCGGCGGTAATGCCGCCGAATGTTCGCGCTGCGCGGGAAGGGCGCTTTGCGCCGCGTCGATCCACGCATCGCCCCACTTTTTGATATCGCTCAGCGTCGACGAAAGCGTGGAACTCGGCGCATGGGCGCGGTTATACGGAAAATAATCCTGCACCCGTAGGTGATTACCGGCATCCTTGTAATGCGGTTTTGCCAGCCGCGGGCCGCCGCGCGCGCGAAGCGGCGTCAGAAAGGTGGAGTTTGCCATGCCGAGCGGCCGGAAGAAAAAATCCGCCATAATCCGCTCAAAGCTCCGTCCCGTCACCGTTTCAAGAGCCGCGCCGAGCACGTCAAAAGCGATATTGCTGTACTTGAACCGGCCTGTACCCGGCTCCCACAGCAGCCGGAGCGAGCGCACCTCGTCCGAGTGGGCGTAGCGGTACAGCGCCCCGCCGTCCGTCTCCGGATCGCGCCAGTGGTAGTCCTCTATATCGGGGATCCCCGAAGTGTGGCTCAGAATATGGCGCAGAGTGATGTCCCGGTACCGCTCGTCCGCCATACGAAAATCCGGCAGATAAGCGGTAAGGCGATCGTTCACGTCCATCCGCCGTCCGGCCGCGAGCCGCAGTACGGCCGCCGTTACAAACAGCTTCGACACGGACGCAAAATGCGTCGCATCTCCGGTTCCAAACGGAATCTTATGCTCAAAATCCGCGTACCCGCAGGCGAATTCCGCGTCAAATCCCGCGCACTCAAGCGGACTGTCCTCCCGCACGCGCACCCCGCACAAAAGCCCCGCAAGGTCGAAATTGAACGCCGCCTGCTCCACATAATCGCCAATCTGTTCACGCACTGTTTTCATACTAGCATTATACAACGAAACGCAAATCTTCGAATCGTGTACATGCTATGGGCGCATGGGGCACTCAAAACGACTTTGTGAATAATAGCGGAACGGTTCCCCGCGAGCATTCACGAAAAACAGTTTCGTGTTTTGAGCGCCCCACCGGGCTCTCCGGGGCT
>JAISEX010000108.1 GCA_031263875.1 Eubacteriales Family XIII. Incertae Sedis bacterium
CATAACGGCGCGCAGTATTTTTCGTGAAAATCACTTGAACGTGCGTTCGTATCGGAGTATAATAGTTATACAAGCGGTAACACGGAAGAAGGCGCGCAATCGTTGACAGATTATCAGCAGTTGAAATGAGGAGAATTGGTAGTCGTGAGCAGAGAAGGAGGCTTGCCGATGTGGTGAATACGGAGCGGGGTTTGCGATTCCCGCCAACGCGATAGTAAAGGCGTGGTAAAATATACGTATGGACAGACAGCAGAGCATGTTTGAGAAGAACGCGTACGCGCCGCTTGCGAGCAGGGTGCGGCCGGACAGCCTTGAGGGGTATTTCGGCCAGCAGCACCTGATCGGCAGCGGAAAGATACTGCGTCAGTTGATTGCGAGCGATAATGTGCCGTCGATGATATTCTGGGGGCCGCCGGGCGTGGGCAAGACGACGCTCGCCCGGATTATCGCGGAGCAGACGAAGGCGAACTTTATCGACTTTAGCGCGGTTTCGAGCGGCATCAAGGAAATACGCGAGGTGATGAAGCAGGCGGACGAGAACCGCTTTGTCGGGAAGAAGACGATACTTTTCGTCGACGAAATTCATCGCTTCAACAAGGCGCAGCAGGACGCTTTTCTTCCGTATGTCGAAAAGGGCAGCATTATCCTGATCGGAGCGACGACGGAGAATCCCTCGTTTGAGATCAATTCGGCGCTGTTGTCGCGCTGCAAGGTTTTCGTGCTGCAGCCGCTGACCATCGATGATATTTCGGAGCTGATAAAAAACGCGGTCGCGTTCCTGAACGGGGAGGCCGATTACGAGATCACGCTTGACGACCGGGTCGTGGGGATCATCGCGAACTTCGCGAACGGCGACGCGCGCGCCGCGCTGAACACGCTCGAGATGATAACGACGAACAGCGAAGTGGCCGATGGCAAACTCGTTATTACGGACGAGCTGGTGGAGCAGAGCATCAGCCGCAAGTTCCTGCTTTACGACAAGACCGGCGAGGAACATTACAATATTATCTCGGCGTTGCATAAGTCGATGCGCAACAGCGACGTGCAGGCGGCGGTCTACTGGCTCGCGCGGATGCTTGAGGGCGGCGAGGATCCGCTCTACATCGCGCGGCGGGTCACGCGGTTCGCGAGCGAGGATATCGGCATGGCGGATTCGGGAGCGCTCGCGATCTGCATAGACGCGTATCAGGCGTGCCATTATATCGGAATGCCGGAATGCAGCGTGCACCTGACGCACGCCGTCGCGTATTGCGCGCTCGCGCCGAAGTCGAACGCCCTCTATAAGGCGTACGGCGCGGCGAAGGCCGACGCCCTCGAAACCATTGCGGAGCCCGTGCCGCTCCATATCAGAAACGCGCCGACAAAGCTGATGAGGGAGCTGAACTACGGCGCGGGATACCAGTACGCGCACGACACGGAGGAAAAGCTGACGAATATGCAGTGTCTGCCGGACAGTCTTGCGGGCCGGACGTATTACCGGCCGACCGATCAGGGGCGCGAGGCCCGCGTGCGGGAATGGATGGAGAAAATCGAAGAACTCAGAAAGAATCTGACGTGAAGAAATATCATATTGAAACCATGGGTTGTCAGATGAACGAGCGCGACTCGGAAACCATCGCGGGCATGCTCGAAAATCTCGGCTATGCATGCGCGGGTTTGCCCGGCGAAAAATCAGAGCCGGGGCAACTCGCACCGGAAATGTCACCGGCCGAGCTTCGCGCGGAAGCGGATATCATCGTCGTCAACACCTGCATGACTGGTGGACACGACGTTCTATCCCCGCAAGCAGGTCTGGTCTGCAGGAAGCGTTGGAAACCCTGCGGATTTCTACGCCGCAACTGCTTTTAACCAAATGCTACGGACTGAGTTTGTCAGACCAGTATTGGATATGCCCCGAAGGTTCCGGGCTATGTTGGGACGACATCAATTTCTTCGACCACTCATTTTCTGAGGACGTGGGCAATATCCTGTTCGGTGAGGCAAGGGATGGCGTCGGCTTTGATTTAGCGTCGCCGGATAACACGTCGGATGGGTGGCTCAAAAAGAAGTGGATAATCGTGGACGGGAAACGCTGCCTTATCAAAGGTGGGAGCGGCGCGATACGGCAGGAACCGTATAACGAAGCGTTGGCAAGCCTGATTATGGAACGGCTCGGCATTTCGCATGTCCCCTATACGCTTGCCATCCGTGACGAATATCCGTATAGCGTATGCGAGGATTTTATTACGCCGCAGACCGAACTGGTTTCAGCATGGCATATCCTGCAGACGCGGAAGCAGCCAAACCATATATCGCTCTACCAGCATTATTTGGACTGCTGCGCCAAACTCGGTATCCCCGGCATTACGGACGCGCTTGACCGGATGCTTACGGTTGACTATATCATCGCCAACGAGGACAGGCACCTGAACAACTTTGGAGCGATACGGAATGCCGATACGCTTGAATGGATCAGCGCGGCTCCCGTGTTCGACTGCGGGACTTCCCTCTGGTGCTCCGAACCGGTGGCGATGATTCGTTCTCGCATCACATTGCCAAGCAAGCCATTCAAAAAAGATCATGCTGAACAAATCGGGCTTGTGACATCCTTTGACTGGCTGAACCTTAACGCTTTGCGCGGCGTTGACGAAGCGTTCTCAGAGATTTTGAAGGGCTCGGCCTTTATCGACAATGCGCGCAGGGATGCCTTGTGCTACGGGCTGCGTAAGCGTACAGAAATGCTTGCCGAAGTCGTGAAGGCAAGAAACGTGCGCGAAACGGTAAAGCCTGTCCGAAAGCCGGAAAGAGAAAGATAATAATTTAGTACGAAAATAAAGAGGAAGAAGCTATGCGTCGTTTGGAAAACCGGACGGCGCTTTTTTATATGCGAAAATCAGGAAGGAGGAAACCGTTATGAAAACTTACCGAATAACCATCACCGAGAAATTACAAAAAGATGTTGAGGTCTGGGCGAGCAGCGCGTCGCAGGCGCGAGAGATTGTGGAGAGCGGATATAAAGAGAGCGAGTATATTCTGGACGCGAGCCATTTCCGGGGAGTGACATTTACGATCCCTAAGAGTCGTGATTATGAACGATAAGAGCTTGAACGCCAGACTTTTCAGTTAAATAACCCTGATAGGTGCGGCCGGATCACTCCGGTCGTGTTTTTTTTTGGCTTCGGCGCGGGAATGGCACCAAATGAATAACGTAAATTTGATTGGCAGACTTACAAAAGACCCGGAACTGAGGGAGACGGAGGAAGGAAGAAGTATTTGTACGTTCAGCCTCGCGGTGGACGACACATTTTCAAAGGAGGATCGAGCGGATTTTATCCGGGTTACCGTGTTCGGTAATCAAGCAGACAACTGCAAGAACTATTTGAGGAAGGGTTTTCTTGCGGGTGTGAACGGACGGATTCGCTCGGACGTCTACACCGACGCGGACGGCATCAAACGTCATCCCATTAGCGTTACCGCCGAGCGTGTGCAGTTTTTGCAATGGCCGGATAGACAGCAGACCAAGAGCAATCCTGACCGAGGACGGGAGAGATGATTATTTTTCGGCGGGTGAATTTCAGAAGGTCGAACTTCCGGTAATACCCGTACCTGCAAGCATCGCCTTTAAGCTCTCACTTAAAGGCACTTGTTAGGGGCAGGCCCCTAATACCCCATAGAAAGGTTGATTTTATGCGAAAACGTAATGTTCGTGTCCAGTTTTGGCTGGATAAAAAAGAAGCCGAGAGCTTCGATAAAAAAGTGAAACGGAGCGGCCTCTCCCGCGAAAGCTATCTGCGCCACCTTATAAACGGCCTTATCCCCACGGACGCGCCGCCGCCGGATTATTACGCTATGATGCGGGAGCTTCATTTTATCGGCAACAACCTCAACCAAATCGCGCAGAAGGCCCACGTGCTGAACGCGATCGACGTAAAGCGGTATGACAAGAACGCCCTCGCGCTGAATAAGGCTGTTACCGAAATCACGAACGCCGTTATGCTGCCGCGAAAAATGCCGGTGTAACGAGATGGCTTACACTTCGATATGGAGCGTCAAAGGCTGGCTTGGCAAGGTACTCATTTACGCGGAGAATCCCGACAAGACAGAAAACCCCGCATATTTTGAAAAGCCCGGCATAACGGTAGCGCAGACGCAGGGGCTCTCTGACGTGATCGACTATGCCTCCCAAACCCGCAAGACGCAGATCACCGACGAGAACGCCGAGATCATCCGGCACTATGTTACGGGAATAGGCTGCCTGCCGGAAACGGCACGCGATGAAATGCTGGCGGCGAAAAAGAAGTTCGGAAAAGAGGACGGCGTGGTCGCCTATCACGGCATACAGTCATTCTCGCCCGAAGATTTGCAGGCGGGATTAACTCCCGATATGGCTCATGAGATCGGCGTGAAGTTAGCTCGGCGGCTCTGGGGCGATACGCACCAAGTCGTTGTCGCCACCCACCTCGATAAGTCAAACCATCTTCACTCTCATTTTGTCGTTAACACAGTTTCATGGGTTGACGGCATCCGCTACCACCGCACCGAGCTGGATTATTACCGGATGCAAACCGAATCGGATAAGCTGTGCCGGGAGTATGGACTTTCGGTAATCGAAGAACCGAAGCGCGGAAGGTCGAAGCACTACGGCGAATGGAAGGCCGAGAAGGACGATAAGCCCACCTACCGCGGCCTCGTGAAA
>JAISEX010000142.1 GCA_031263875.1 Eubacteriales Family XIII. Incertae Sedis bacterium
ATCAACGCGCATGGCGGTGAAAAGACGGCAAGCATTCCCGTTACCGTTCTGCCCGCGACGGACGCAGCGACCAAAGTCTTAACCGTAAAGAACGGCGAATTCGTCGGAACCGGCAGCGGAGCTGCGAATAACCAGTTTGCGGCAGACGCAAAGATAACCATTGTTGCGAAGACGGCTCCGAGCGGTCAGGTATTTGACAAATGGACAGGAGCGGACGCGGGCAGTTTCGCAGACCAGACCAGTCCTACGACCGTCTTTACCATGCCCGACGCCGCGGCGACCGTCACCGCGACGTACAAAAACGTTCATACGTTGACCGTCGTGAACGGAACCGGCAGCGGCTCATATGCATCGGGAAAGAGCGTACCGATCAGTGCGAATCCAGCGCCAAGCGGCCAGGTATTTGACAAATGGACAACCAGTAATGGCGGAAGTTTTGCAAATGACACCAGCGCTGATACCACCTTTACTATGCCGGACGATGACGTCACAATAACGGCAACGTACAAAGACGAAACTGTAACGCCACCGCCACCCACAACGGATACTTTCGCTGTAATCGTAACAGGCGGCACCGACGGAGCCAACGGTACGTACGCAGCCGGAGCAACGGTAAATATCACCGCGAACGCGCCCGCGTCAGGCAAAGTATTCGATAAATGGACGAGTAAAGATGGCGTAACTTTCGCCAATGAAAATAACGCTGCAACGAGCTTCGTTATGCCCGCGAAAGACGTCACCGTCACCGCAACGTATAAAGACGAGCCCGTTGACCCGCCCGTGAATCCGCCCGTCGACCCGCCAACGGCCGATAACGGCTGGGTACACGCGAACGGCGTCTGGAAATACTTTGTCGATGGCGTCGCAAAAACCGGTTGGATTTATGACCAAAGCACATGGTATTACACCAATGCCGCTGGCGAAATGCAGACCGGTTGGGTTTACGACCATAACACCTGGTATTACCTCGCCGGGAACGGAGCGATGAAAACCGGCTGGGTGAAAGACAATGGAAGTTGGTATTACCTCGCTGGAAATGGCGCGATGGTCGCAAGCAAATGGTTCAAGGATACCGATGGCAGTTGGTACTATCTCAGTGGCAATGGCAAAATGCTGACCGGAAAGCAGAAAATCGGCGGGAAAGTTTATTCATTCAAAACAAATGGGGTTTGGATAGGGTAAGCCACATCAAACAAAGCATATAACGCATGGGTAAAATGGGGGCCGCGCAGAGATGTCGCGGCCTCCCTTGCCTTGTGGGGAGGTTTTTGTGCCGTAGTCAGGGAATGTTATACGTGGCTGTTTTGTTCGGGGACGACGTTTGTCCACGTTCAATTGATGAAGTTTCCCTATGCATGCTGCGGTTCGCAAAATGAGGTTCTAATTTGCAGTGATTATCTCTGGATTGCTTCGCTGCGCTCGCAATGATATTTTGGATTCCGGAATATAGCCGCTAAAATTGCGGCCCGGAAAAACGTAGGGGCGGCATTCTGCCGCCCGTTGCCGCCTGGAAATGGCGATGAGAAGGAAGACGGCACGGGGAGAACGGTGATGCCGTGTTTTCGCCCGCGCTGGTTTTGGGTTCGCGAGGAACGGGGACGCCGGATGAGGACGGGTATGTTATGGGCTTTTCTCGCATATGGGAGCCGGAGCGCAGCGACGGCGACGCGCAAGGGATAAGAGGGGTGCGAAGCAGCCGTGAAGCGGCCGGAGCGAAGCGGAGCCCCGGATAGCCCGGTGGGGCTGTTTCATCGTGTTTGAAATTTTGCATTATAAAAATTTAACAATTAAGCTGCTCATTTATTTTGGGACAGCCCCATGCGCCCAAGAAGGCACCTCGGTCGCGGCGTTTGCGCCTCAAATCCGCAAAAACATCCTCTCCGTCTGTTTTCCGCTGTTTAAACGGTGTAAATGCAAAAATGTAGTATAATTATGATAGGGTATCTCTGAAAACTTTTGCTGCGCTTTTGCCGCGCTGCCGCGCCGCTTCAGGGCTTTGCAGGAGCGTTGCTGCTGTCGAGTTTTGGGTGTGCGGTGATACATCGCACGGCGCTGCGCGTGATCGTTTGGAGAGGTTCCCCCGGAAGAAACCTGCTGGTGAAACGGAGGCGTAATATGTCAGAAGACAGAGAAGGGCCGAGGAAGTATTCGAGCGGCTATTTTGGCGACAGCGTTTATAACGGGCCCGGCGCGAAAAATCCCGATGCGGATGGCGCGGCGGACGACAGCGTTCTCTATGACGAGGCTACGGGGCGTACCTATTATTTGGACGAGGAAACCGGCGCCTACTATTACTATGACAAGGAAAGCGGCGATTACGTCTATTACGAGGGCGACGACGGCGCGGACGGGGGACCGCCGGAGACGTCTGATGCGGAGCGGCCATATGGTAACGGCGGCTACGGAGAAGCGGACGAGCGAGCTGTTTCCGGCATAAACGCGTCACCCGAACGAGCGCAGGCGAGGCCGGAACGAATGCAGACGCGGCCGGATCGCGGGATCCCGCGGGAGGATGCGGATATGCCGGCGGAGCCGTGGGAACGTGAGATGCCGCGGCGCGAAGACCCGCGTCCCCGAACGGCAGCGCAGACAAAGCCTTCCGTCAAGAAAAAGGGCAAAAACCGTACGACGGTCATTCTGATAATTGTCGCGGCGGTGCTGCTTATCGGCGCTGTCATTGCGTCGGTGCTTATTTTTGGCGCGAAGGATAAGAACACGTACGACGCTCAGATGCGCATTGGCGTGGAGCATTACAAGGCGGGCGAATACGACGAGGCCGAGGAAGCGTTTTTGAAAGCGCTTGAGTTTAAGCCCGGTGATGTCAACGCGTCCGTTGCGCTGGCCGACACGTATTCCGCGCAAAAAAAGTACGATAGGGCGGCGAGTTTGCTGGAGGATACGAAGCTGAAACATCCGGAGGACGCCGATATCATGAACCGGCTGCTGACACTCTACATCAGCGATCTCAGCAATATCGAGCGCGCGAACGAGCTTATTATCGAGTGCTATGAGGGCAAGATCGATCCGAAGAACGACCTTGTTATGCCGGCTCCGGTCTTCGATCCGGCGGGCGGTTCTTTCGAGGAAGCGAAGCAGGTCGAGATCACCGCGACGGAGGGTTACGCGATCTATTATACGCAGGACGGGACGATGCCGACGACCAAGAGCAGCGCGTATAAATCGGCGCTGAAGATCGCGAAGAGCAGCGACCTGACGATCACGGCGGTCGGCGTGGCGGAAAACGGGCTGATGACGTGGCCGGGAACCGCTGAGTTCAAGATAGATATCCGGTTCGTGACCGATAAGTCGGCGATAGACCTGATCGGATCGTCGGCAAAAACGATTATGAATTCGGTCGGCGCTCTGTATTATAAGGGCGTGGAAGGCGGCGGGCTGTATTATCAGGCGAAGAATAACGACGGGGTGAGCTACATCTTCACGTATGAGGATCTGGACGTTCCGGAGCCCGATCCCGCGGCGGAGGACGATAAGGCGGCGGAGCCCGATCCCGAAAAACACCCGCTGAAGGAGAACGCGAAGTGCGTTGCCGTCGATATGCGAATAGACGAATACACGACGCAGCTTTCGGGGAATATCGCCGTTGAGGACTTGATGAGCGGGCTTTCGATAAAGAATTACAAGGTGACGAAAAGCGAAATGGATGATAAATACCATTTGTACTATACGCAAAATGGGTTATCATTTGATTATACGCTGAAGGATAAGGAAACGGCGAGCGGCGGCGGAACGCTGCTTGTAAAATAGGAAGAGAACAGCAAGGAGGCGCTGCATGACGTCAGAGAAGGGCACGTACTACATTACAACACCGATATATTACCCGAGTTCCAATTTGCACGTGGGGCACACCTATTGCACGGTAATGGCGGACGCTATGGCCAGATTCAAGAGGATGGCAGGCTACGACGTTATGTTTCTGACGGGCACGGATGAGCACGGCCAGAAAATACAGCGGATCGCGGAGGAGGCGGGCATTACGCCGCAGGCGCACGTGGACGGCATTGTCGCGGGCATCAAAGACCTCTGGGCGACGATGGAGATTTCCTACGACGATTTTATCCGCACGACGGAAGACCGGCATAAACGTCGCGTGCAGGAAATTTTCAAGAAGATATATGACGCGGGCGATATTTACCGCGGCGAATACGAGGGGTGGTATTGCGAGCCCTGCGAGTCGTATTGGACGGACGTGCAGCTCGTGGACGGTAACTGCCCGGATTGCGGCAGACCTGCGGAAAAGGCGAAGGAAACGGCGTACTTTTTCAAGCTGTCGAAGTATGCGGACCGGCTGCTGGAGCTTTTGGAGCGCGAACCGTACTTTCTTGAGCCTGAAACGCGCCGCAACGAGATGATTCAGTTTATCAAACAGGGACTCGAAGACCTGTGCATTTCGCGCTCGTCGTTCGACTGGGGCGTTCCCGTGCCGATCGAGGACGGGCAGGTGATCTATGTGTGGCTCGACGCCCTGTCGAATTATATAACGGCGCTCGGCTGGCCGGCGGTGGACGGGACGCCCGGCGAGGACGATAAGTTCAACGCCTACTGGCCGGCGGATATTCATCTCGTCGGTAAGGAAATCGTGCGGTTCCATACCATCATTTGGCCCGCGATGCTGATGTCTCTGGAAGTGCCGCTGCCGAAAAAGGTGCTCGGCCACGGATGGCTGCTGCTCTCCGGCGGCAAGATGTCGAAGTCGAAGGGCAACGTGGTGGATCCGGTGAAGCTGATAGAGCGCTACGGCGTGGACGCGCTGAAATATTTCCTGCTGCGCGAATATACCTTCGGGCAGGATGGCCTGTTTACGAACGAGGCGCTGATCGGGAGGATCAACGCCGATCTCGCGAACGACCTTGGTAATCTGCTGTCGCGCACGACGGGCATGGCGGAGAAGTTTACGGGCGGTCTTATCCGGAAGCAGACAGAGGATGGCGCGACCGCGACGGTGTATTTCGCGTCCTCTGAGCCTGAGCGCGGCGACGTGGAGATATCGGATCTTGTGGGTGATAGGGAGGCTCCGGATTTAGAGTTGATAGACCTTGCCGTGTCGACGGCCGGCAAGGTCGAAAAATGTATGGACGAATTCGCGTTTAATCACGCGCTCGAGGAAATTTGGGCGCTGATCAGGCGCAGCAACAAGTATATAGATGAAACGATGCCGTGGGCGCTCGCGAAGGACGAGGCGCAGAAAGCCCGCCTCGAGGAAGTCCTGTATAATCTCGCGGAAACGCTTCGCATCGTGTCGATCCTGATCCACCCGTTTATGCACTATACGGCGGCGGAGATCCGGAAACAGCTCGGCATCGGCGATACGAAGCCGGAATGGAAAGACGCGTCCGCATTCGGCATTGTGGAGGAATACCGCACGACGAAGGGCGTCAATCTCTTCCCGCGGCTCGATATCGACGCGGAATTGGAGGCGCTGAACGCGCTTATTCCGGGCGGCGCGGACGAAGCTGAGGCGACCGTGCCGGATCCCGGCAAAACGGAGACGCGGGCCGAAGCGGGGGAACTCGCGGAGGACGCGGCCGAGGCGGTAATTCAGTATAAGCCGGAAATCGAGTATGATGTCTTCGATAAGCTCGACCTGCGCGTCGGTGAAGTAGCAGGATGCCGGCGGCACCCGAACGCGGATAAGCTGCTCGTCTTCCAGATAAAAATGGGCGGCGAGGTGCGTCAGATCGTGTCGGGCGTCGCGGGATCGCATGCGCCGGGCGACTGTGTCGGGCGTAAGGTGATCGTCGTCGCGAACCTGAAACCGCGTATGCTGCGCGGCGAGGAATCGAAGGGCATGCTGCTGTTTGCGGATAACGGCGACCGGTACGAGTTTGTGACGACGGACGCGCCGGACGGGGAACAGGTGACGTGAAAGAGACGGCAGACTGTGTGAAAACCTCTTTGGGAGTTTGAGCGGAGCGAGAACTCCTCTAGAGGGAGCCGGAGCGTAGCGGAGGCGACGCGCAAGGGATTGAAGCGGTATCCTTTTGCCGCAGGCAAAAGATACAAGCGGAAAGCCCGGTGGGGCGCTAGCCCCATGCGCCCGAGTTATACGGAAGATGAACCATTGAGGAAATTATAAACATAAGAGGAACTATAATGATTTTTGATTCGCACGCGCATATAAATTATGACGGTTATTCCGAGGCGGAGCGCGAGGAACTGATACGAAATATCGAAGGATCAGGCGTCAGCTACGTGCTGGACGTGGGCTTCGACGTGGCGAGTTCGCGGGTCGCGGCCGCGCACGCGGAACGGCTCCCGTGGTGTTATGCCGCCGTGGGCCTGCATCCGCACGACGCCGCGGGCGCAACGGATGAGACCGTCGCCGAAATACGCGGGCTTGCGGCACGCTCAGGCGTGGTTGCCGTCGGCGAAATCGGCCTCGATTACTACCGCGACCTGTCGCCGCGGGACGCCCAGCAGACGATGTTCAGAAAACAATTGGATATTGCGCGGGAGCTCGGCATGCCGGTCACGATCCACGACCGTGACAGCGGGGGCGACACCCTGCGCATACTGAAAGAGGAAGGCTTTTTCGACGCGGAACGCGTAGCGGCGTTTCCGCCGAACCCGGAAACCGGGATCCCGGACGCGCGCGTCCTGCTCCACTGTTTCTCGGGAACTGCGGACGAGGCTTTGGCGGCGATAGAACTCGGGGCGACGATATCGATAGCCGGCCCCGTTACGTACAAGAAAAATGACAAGACGCGGGAGGTTGCGGCGCGGATCCCGCTCGCTCATATGCTGATAGAAACCGACGCGCCGTATCTTTCGCCCGAACCGTTTCGCGGCAAACCGAACTCATCGCCGTTTATCGTTTTCACGGCGCGGAAAATCGCCGAGGTGCGCGGCGTGTCCGAGGAAGAAATAGAGAACGCGACCTGCGAAAACGCACTGAGGTTTTTCGGGATAAGGGATTAAAAGGAAAAAATTTGACGTGCGAAAACGCGCCAGAGGTTAAAAAGGATTACCAAACAGGGGGTAAGAAAATGAAACTGAGAGAGAACGTGCGCGAAACTATTTCGCGTTACGATATGATAGGCGTTGGCGACCATGTCGTGGCCGGCGTGTCAGGCGGGCCCGATTCGGTCTGCCTTTTTCATATTTTATCGCAGATAAGCGATGAAATGGATTTCACGATGTCGGCTGTCCATGTGAATCATGGGCTTCGACCCGGCGCGGCGGATGCGGATCAAAAATACGTCGAGGAGCTCTGCATGGAGTACGGCGTGCCGCTTACCGTCAAGTCCGTCGACGTGACGGCGCTTGCCGCGGAGCGCGGAGAAACGCCCGAGGAAGCGGGGCGCACGGCGCGGTACGAGGCGTTCGCGGACGAGGCGATGCGAAGGGATCATTTTAACTGCGGGCGCGTGGCGCACGCGGACGCGGAGGATCCCGGGGCGAAACATGCGGGAGAAGGTAATACGGAGCGCTGCGTGCGTATCGCCGTGGCTCATAACAGAAACGATCAAACGGAAACCGTGCTGATGCGCCTGATGCGGGGAACCGGCCCGGACGGGCTGGCGGGCATGCCGTATACGCGCGCGGACGAGTACGGATACCGGATAATACGTCCGCTTTTGGACACGGGACGCGGCGAGATAGAAGCCTACTGCGCGGAGCATGATCTGCGCCCGCGCCGCGACCACACGAACGACGAGCCGAAATATTTCCGAAACAAGATTC